>NZ_JBJMIE010000489.1:0-7723 GCF_045807065.1 Actinophytocola sp.
CCAGGTCGAACAGGGCGAGGCCGCGGTCGGTGGGCAGCGGGGTCATGCCGCCGCGGCCGTGCCGGGCGACGTCGCCGGTGTCGAGGTGGCCGGTCATGGCGCTGGCCTGCGCCCACAGGCCCCACGCGAGGGAGGTACCCGGCAGGCCCCGCTCGCGGCGGTGCGCGGCGAGCGCGTCGAGGAACGTGTTGGCCGCGGCGTAGCTGCCCTGACCCGCGCCGCCGAACACGCCGGCCGCGGAGGAGAACAGCACGAACGCCGACAGGTCGTGGCCGGCGGTCAGCTCGTGCAGGGCGATCGCCGCGTCCACCTTGGACCGCAGCACGGTCGCGAGGCGCTCGGGGGTGAGGCCGGTGACCAGGCCGTCGTCCAGCAGGCCCGCCGCGTGCACCACGGCCGTCAGGTCCTGCGTGGACAGCAGCTCGGCCAGCGCGTCCCGGTCCGCGGTGTCGCAGGCGGTGGCGCGGGCGGTGGCCCCGAGCGCGGTCAGCTCCTCGACCAGCTCGGCCGCCCCCGGGGCGGCCGGACCGGAACGACTGACCAGCAACAGGTTCCGGGCACCGTGGTCGACGACGAGGTGGCGGGCCAGCGCGGTGCCGAGCACGCCGGTGCCGCCGGTGATCAGGACGGTGCGGTTCGGGTCGAGCGGCGCCGGCACGGTCAGCACGACCTTGCCGACGTGCTTGGCCTGGCTGACCAGCCGGAACGCCGCTGGTGCCCGGCGCACGTCGTACTCGGTGATCGGCAGCGGAGCGAGCACGCCGGCCGCGAACAGCTCGCCCAGCACGGCGAGCATCTCGCCGATGCGGTCCGGGCCGGCCTCCGACAGGTCGAACGCCCGGTACCGCACGCCGGGGTGGTCGGCGGCGACCACCGCCGCGTCGCGGATGTCGGTCTTGCCCATCTCGATGAACCGGCCGCCGCCGCGCAGCAGTCGCAGCGAGGCGTCGACCAGCTCGCCGGCCAGCGAGTCCAGCACCACGTCGACGGCCGGGAACGCCTCCGCGAAGCCCGCGTCCCGGGAGGAGGCGAGGTGCGTGTCGGCGAACCCGTTGCCGCGCAGCACGTCCCACTTGCCGGGGCTCGCGGTGCCGAACACGTCGGCGCCCAGGTGGCGGGCCAGCGCGGTGGCGGCCATGCCGACGCCGCCGGCCGCCGCGTGGACGAGGATCGACTCGCCGGCACGCAGGTCCGCGAGGTCGACCAGCGCGTAGTAGGCGGTGAGGTAGACGATCGGCGAGGAGGCCGCCTCGGCGAACGACCAGCCGTCGGGGATGTGGGTGAGCAGCCGCGCGTCGGTGACCGCGATGGGGCCGAAGGAGCCGGCGAACATGCCCATCACCCGGTCGCCGGGCGCGAGGGTGGTGACGTCGGCGGCGACCTCGGTGACCACGCCGGCACCCTCGTTGCCGAGTAGGCCGGCCTCGCCCGGGTACATGCCGAGCGCGTTGAGGACGTCGCGGAAGTTCAGGCCGGCCGCCCGCATGGCGACGCGGACGTGGCCCGGGGCGAGCGGTTCGGTGACCTCGGGGCAGGCAGCCAGGGTGAGGTTCGCGAGACTGCCCTTGCCCGTCGAGTCCAGCCGCCACGGCCCGGCGGGCGGGATGAGGCTGGCGCTGGAGGCGGCCCTGGCCAGCCGCGGCACGAACACCGCCCCGTCGCGGACGGCGACCTCCGGCTCCCCGGTAGCGAGTGCCGCGGCGAGCAGCGCGTCGCTGGGCGCCTCGGCGGTCACCAGCCCGAAGCGGCCGGGGTTCTCCGAGGCGGCGGCGCGGACCAGGCCCGTGACCGCCGCGTGTGCCAGGTCGCTGGTGACGAACACCAGCCGCGCGTCGGCGAACCGGTCGTCGGCCAGCCAGTCCTGGACGAGTGCCAGCGCGGCGGCGGTCACCTCGTGCACGGCGTCCGCCGACAGTTCCCCGTGCGGCAGGGGAACCACGACGTTGGCCGGGACCTCGGTCAGCGACGCCAGGCCGGCGTCCCCGAGGAACGCGAACTCCGCACTGTCCGAAGTGGACACCGGCGTCCAGTTGACCCGGAACAGCGAGTCGTGGCCGGTCGGCGCGGCGGTCGCGGCGCCGATGGGGCGCAGCGTGAACGAGTCGGCGGACAGCACCGGGGCGCCGGTCGCGTCGGCGACCAGCAGGGACACCGTGTCCGGGCCGGCCGGGGTGAGCCGGGCCCGCAGGGCGGTCGCGCCGGTCGCGTGCAACGTGACCCCGGACCAGGCGAACGGTAGGACTCCCGGTCCGGACGCGGCCGAGGTCAGGCCGATGGCGTGGAGGGCGGCGTCGAGCAGCGCCGGGTGCACGCCGAACCCGTCCACCGCGACGTCGAGCGCGACCTCGGCGTAGATCTCCTCGCCCTTGCGGTAGGCGGCCCGCAGCCCCTGGAACGCCGGGCCGTAGGCCAGCCCACCCTCGGCGAGGGTGGCGTAGAAGTCGGTCAGGTCAACGGGTTCCGCGCCGCGTGGGGGCCACTCGGTGAGGCCGGCCGGCTCGCCTGCCGGCGCGGTGTCGAGCGTGGCCACGGCGTGCTGGGTCCACTGTGCGTCATCGGCTGCGGACGAGACGGTGACCGAGCGGCGGCCGGCGTCGTCCGGGGCGCCGACATGCACCTGCAGCGCGGTGCCGCCGTGCGCGGGCACGGTGAGCGGCGCGAGCAGGGTCAGCTCGGCCACGTGGTCGAGGCCGACGTGGTCGCCCGCCGCGGTCACCACGTCCAGGAACGCGGTGCCGGGCAACAGGACCGACCCGGCCACGACGTGGTCGGTGACCCACGGGCAGGTGCGCGCGGACAGCCGGCCGGTGAGGACCAGCTCGTCGGTGTCCGCGAGCGTGACGGCCGCCGGCAGCAGCGGGTGGGTGCCCGCGGCGAGGCCGAGACCGGTCGCGACGCTCGGGGTCTCGCTGACCGTCAGCCAGTAGTGCTCGCGCTGGAACGGGTAGGTCGGCAGGTCGACGAGCCGGCCGGCCGCCGGCCAGGTCACCTCCCCGCCCCGCACCCACAGCTCGCCGAGCGAGGTGCCGAAGCGGGTCAGGTCGCCGTCGTCGCGGCGCAGCGTGCCGAGCGCGGCGCCGGTCCGGCCGGCCGCGTCGAGGGTGTCGGCGACGGCCGGGGTCACCACGGGGTGCGGGCTGGACTCCACGAAGAAGCCGAACCCGTCCGCCGCCAGTGCCTCGATGCCGGCGGCGAACTCGACCGTCGAGCGCAGGTTGCGGTACCAGTACTCGGCGTCGGTGGGCACGTCCAGCCAACGGGAGTCCACTGTGGAGTAGAAGGGGATCTCCGGCGTGCGCGGGGTGATGCCGGCCAACGCGTTGAGAATGTCCTGGTGGATGTGCTCGACGTGCGCCGAGTGCGACGCGTAGTCGACCTTGACCCGGCGGGCCTGGACCCC
The DNA here is from genome assembly GCF_045807065.1 of Actinophytocola sp. Classification (GTDB taxonomy): domain Bacteria; phylum Actinomycetota; class Actinomycetes; order Mycobacteriales; family Pseudonocardiaceae; genus Actinophytocola. Next base: position 3,401 of record NZ_JBJMIE010000489.1, read on the forward strand.
GTCGGCCTCGCAGGCCGCGGCCAGCTCGTCCAGCGCGGTGGCGTCACCGGAGACGATGGTGGCCTCCGGCCCGTTGATCGCGGCGACCGAGACACCCGCCGGCAGCCGGGCGGCGACCTGCTCGGCGGGCAGCGTGATGGACATCATCCCGCCGGCGCCGGCGATCGCGCTGATCGTCCTGCTGCGCAACGCGACGACCGTCGCCGCGTCCGCCAGCGACAACGCACCGGACACGGCGGCGGCCGCGATCTCGCCCTGCGAGTGCCCGATCACCGCGTCGGGGCGCACGCCACTCGCCTGCCACAGCGCGGCGAGCGAGACGTTCACCGCCCACAACGCCGGCTGCACGACATCCACCCGCTGCAACGCGTCCGCGTCGCCCAGCACGTCGTACAGCGACCAGTCCACATGGGGCGAAAGCGCTTGCGCGCACTCGGCGAGTCGGGCGGCGAAGACCGGGGACGACTCGGCGAGCGCCAGCCCCATGCCGGCCCACTGCGCACCCTGGCCGGGGAAGACGAACGCGATCCTGCCGGAAACATCGGCGGTGCCGGACACCACGGCCGGGCCGCCACCGGCCACTTCGGACAGTGCGGCGGTGAGCGCCTGCGCGTCCGCGCCGACCGCGACCGCTCGGCTGCGCAACGCGGCCCGGTGGTGCGCCATGGTGGTGGCGAGGTCGGCGGGCTGGACCTCGACGTCCGCGAGCCGGCCGGCGAGCGCCCGCAACGCCGCCGGCCCGTGGGCGGAAAGAGGAACGACGTAGGGGCCGTCCGGAGTGGGAACCTCTTCCGGTTCCTCGGCGGGCGGTGCCTGTTCCAGGATCACGTGCGCATTGGTGCCGCTCACGCCGAACGACGACACGCCGGCGCGGCGCGGCCGGTCGACCTCGGGCCACGGTGTCAGCCCGGTGGCCAGCTCGACCGACCCGGCGGTCCAGTCCACCTCGCGCGTCGGCGCGTCCACGTGCAGGGTGGGCGGGACCTGGCCGGCACGCATGGCCAGCACCATCTTCATCACGCCGGCCACGCCCGCCGCGGCGGCGGTGTGGCCGATGTTCGACTTGATCGAGCCGAGCAGCAGCGGGTTCGCGCGCCGTTGGCCGTAGGTGGCCAGCAGGGCCTGCGCCTCGATGGGGTCGCCGAGCGTAGTGCCGGTGCCGTGCGCCTCGACCACGTCGACGTCCGAAGTGGACAGCTTGGCCGCGGCGAGAGCCGCGGTGATCACCCGCTGCTGGGACGGGCCGTTGGGCGCGGTCAGGCCGCTCGACGCGCCGTCCTGGTTGACCGCCGAGCCGCGGATCACGGCGAGCACCGGGTGCCCGTTGCGCCGCGCGTCCGACAGTCGCTCCAGCAGCAGCATGCCGGCGCCCTCGCCCCAGCCCGTGCCGTCCGCCGCGTCGGCGAACGCCTTGCACCGGCCGTCGGTGGCCAGCCCGCGCTGCTTGGAGAACTCCACGAACGAGATCGGCGTGGACAGCACGGTCACGCCGCCGGCCAGCGCCAGCGAGCACTCGCCGTTGCGCAGTGCGGACGCCGCGAGGTGGATGGTCACCAGGGACGCCGAGCACGCCGTGTCCACGGTGACCGCCGGCCCCTCCAGCCCGAACGTGTAGGAGATGCGGCCGGAGACCACGCTCGCGCCGATGCCGGTGGCCAGGTAGCCGGCCGACTCCGCCGGCGCCTGGCTCGCGAGCACCGCGTAGTCCTGCCCGTTGGTGCCGGCGAACACGCCGGTCCGGCTGCCGCGCAACGAGTGTGGGTCGATGCCGGCGCGTTCCACGGCCTCCCAGGAGATCTCCAGCAGCAGCCGCTGCTGCGGGTCCATGGCGACGGCCTCGCGCGGTGAGATCCCGAAGAACGCCGGGTCGAACTCGCCGACGCCGCGCAGGAACGCTCCACTGTCCACATAGGAGGTACCGGTCTCGCCGGCACCGGCCAGCACGTCGAGGTCCCAGCCGCGGTCGGCGGGGAACGGCCCGACCGTGTCGACCCCGTCGGCGAGCAGCCGCCACAGCTTCTCCGGGGTGTCGGCGCCGCCGGGGAACCGGCAGCTCATCGCGACGACGGCGATCGGCTCGGTGTTCCGGTCCTCCAGCTCGCGCACCAGCGCCCGGCTGCGCCGCAGGTCGGCGGTGACCTTCTTCAGGTACTCAAGGACCTTGGCGTCCTGGTTCACTGTCCCGCCTCCCCGGAATTCACTGTGTTGGTCGCGTCGGGGACGAATGGTTCCGTTTGGTCACGTGCTTGTGGCTGGTTTTCGTCACGTTCCCCTGAGGTGACGGTTCCGGAGGTTGGCAGAAGGTGTTTCATGCGGCCTCCTCGCCCGCTAGCTGCGCTCATGACAGGCCGAACTCCTCGTCGATCAGGTCGAACATCGCATCGACGCTGTCCGCTTCGATGTCCATGTCTGCCTCGGAACCGGTCTCCCTGCACCTGGCAAGCAGGGCTTCCAGGCGGGCCGTCAGCGCCCGCCGGGTTGCCTCGTCCAGCTCACCCTCGGACACCGCGTCCGCGATTCGGTCCACTTCGGCTAGAACGCCGCCGCCGCCGTCCCCCGGGACCAGCTGGTCGCCCAGGTGGCCGGCGATGGCCAGCGGGGTCGGGTAGTCGTAGAGCAGGGTGGCCGGCAGCCGCAGCCCGGTGGCCGCGCCGAGCCGGTTGCGCAGCTCGACGGCGGTCATCGAGTCGAAGCCCTGCTCCAGCAGTCCGCGCCCGTTGTCCACGGCGTCGGCACTCGCGTGTCCGAGCACCGCCGCGGTGTGCGTGCGCACCAGCTCCAGCAGGAGCCGACCGCGGTCCGCCGCGTCCTTTCCGTCCAGTGTGGACAGGAAGTCGGCGACGGGTGCCGCCGGCACGGTGTGCAGCTCGGCGAGCAGGGGGCTGCGCCGGGTCGCGGTGAAGTCGGCCGCGAAGCGGGGCCAGTCCACGTCCGCGACGGCGGTCACGGCCGGCCCGGCGTGGTCGAGCGCGTGGCCGAGGACCGCGAGCGCCAGCTCCGGCCGCAGCGGGGTCAACCCGCCCCGGCGGGCCCGGTCGGCCGCGCCGCCGGCCGCCATGCCGCCCTCCGCCCACGGGCCCCAGCCCAGCGACACGGCCGGCAGCCCCTGTGCGGCGCGGGTTTCCGCGAGCGCGTCGAGGTAGGCGTTGGCGGCGGCGTAGTTGGCCTGGCCGGGGTTGCCGAGCGTGCCGGTGAGGCTGGAGAACAGGACGAACGCGTCCAGGTCGCCGCTCAGCTCGTGCAGGTTGGCCGCGGCGACCGCCTTGGCCCGCAGCACGGTGGCCAGCCGGTCCGGGGTGAGCGAGTCCAGCATCCCGTCGTCGAGGACGCCGGCCGCGTGGAACACCGCGGACGGCCGGTACTCGTCGAGCAGGGCCGCCACCGCGTCCCGGTCGGCCACGTCGCAGGCGGCGACCGTGACGCCGAGTTCGGCCACCAGCTCGGCCGCGCCCGGCGCTCGCGGGCCGGAGCGGCTGGTGAGCACCACGTGCTCGGCGCCGCGGTCGACCAGCCAGCGCGCCACGTGCTTGCCGAGCGCGCCGGTGCCACCGGTGACCAGGACCGTGCCGCGGGGGGTCCACGGCCGCGCCTCCCCGGACGGCGCCGGCAGCAGGCGGGCGGCGAACACGCCGTCGGACGTGATGGCCACCTGGTCCTCGTCGCCCGCCAGCACGGCGGCCAACACTGAAGAATCCACTGTGGACGGTAGGTCGGCCATGCCGCCCCACCGGTCGGGGTACTCGAGCGCGGCGACGCGGCCGATGCCCCACAGCTGCGCGGCGACCGGATCGGCGACCCGGTCGCCGACGGTCACCGCACCGGTGGTGAGCAGCCACAGCGGCGCGGCCAGGCCGGCGGTGGCCTGGATGAGCGCGACCGTGGTGACCACGCCAGCCGGCAGCACCGGGTCGCCCTGCGCGGCCAGGCCGAGCAGGGACAGGACGCCGGCCGGGTTCGGGCATTCGGCCAGCCCGGCGGCCAGTGCGTCCGGGAGTGTCGCGGCGTCCGTGACGGGGACGAGCACGGTGTCCAGTCCCAGCTCCGGCACGTCCACGCCGGCCGGCGCGACCAGCAGGTAGCGACCGGCCCTGGTGCCGGTGGGCCTGATCGGCACCCAGTCGGTGGTGTACCGGACGTGGTCGACGGCCGCGGCGGCGCGGCGGGCGCGGCGCCAGGTGCCGAGTGCGGGCAGCACCACGTCCAGCGCGGCGGCGTCCACGCGCAGCGTGTCGGCCAGGTCGGCGAGGTCGGCGCTCTCCACCGCCGCCCAGAACTCGGCGTCCGCCTCGTCGACCGGGGTGGCGGCCGGCGCCTGCTCGAGCC
>NZ_JBJMIE010000490.1:0-17911 GCF_045807065.1 Actinophytocola sp.
CAGCGGTCCACGCAGCTCGTGCGCGGCGACCACCGGTTCCTCGACCGCGGGATCGGGGTGCCGTTCGAACTCGATGTGGATCGCCAGCACCGGGCGGCGGGACCAACGGCGCGGGAGGAGATGGCCTTGGACTCCGGCGCGCTGCCGCGTCGACGGCAGACACTTGGTTCGAAGCCGACAAAGACAAGGGAGGGACCGGGAATGGCCATCAAGGAGCACCCGCGGCAGAAGAAGAACAACGTTCCTCTGCCGGGTACCGCCACCGCGACCGCGTCGCCTACGACGGCGGCGAGCAGGATGACCGCGGTGGTGCGGATCGTCGTGGGTCTGGTGTTCGCGTGGGCGTTCGTGGACAAGGTGTTCGGTCTCGGCTACGCGACCCCGGACAAGGGGGCGTGGATCAACGGCGGTTCTCCGACCAAGGGTTTCCTCGGCAGCCTCGACCACGGTCCGTTCGCCGACATGTTCCGTTCCTGGGCCGGCGCGGGCTTCGCGGACTGGCTGTTCATGCTCGGTCTCGCCGGCGTCGGCGTCGCCCTGGTGCTGGGCGTCGGCCTGCGGGTCGCCGCGGGTGCGGGCACGTTGATGATGCTGCTGATGTGGGCCGCCGAGTGGCCGCTCGCCCGGTTCACCGACGCGGGCCAGCCGACCATGTCGACCAACCCGATCATCGACTACCACATCATCTACGCGCTGGTGCTGATCACGCTGGCGGTCGTCGCCGCCGGCAACACCTGGGGCCTCGGCAGGACCTGGGCGAACCTCGGTTCCGTCAGGAAGAACCCCTGGCTGCGGTGAGCACCCGTGCGATCCGGTTCTGCCGGCCGTCACCACGGTGGCCGGCAGAACTCGCTGCGAGGAAAGGGACAGCCATGACATCCGTGGAACCGGACCGGGAGACCGTGCGGACGGCGATCACGCTCGCCACCCGTGCTCCGTCGATCCACAACACCCAGCCCTGGCGGTGGCGGCTCGGTGACGGGTCCATCCACCTGTTCGCCGACCGGACCCGGCAGGTGACCGCCACCGATCCGAACGGGCGGGACCTGACCGTCAGCTGTGGTGCGGTGCTGCATCACGTGCGCGTCGCGCTCGCGGCCCTCGGGTGGGCCACCGCCGTGCACCGGGTGCCCAACCCGGCCGTGCCCGACCACCTCGCGAGCCTGGAACTCACCTCCTACGACCCGACCGACTCCGACGTGGCGGCGGCGGCGATGATCGCGCGACGCCGCACCGACCGGCGGCGCATGTCGGACTGGCCCGTGTCACCGGACCACCTCGAGCGCATCGCGGGACAGGTCCGCGCCCACGGGGCACTGGGGATCGCGGTCGTCGACCCCGCCGCCCGGTTCGCGCTCGCCGGCGCGATCGCGCAGGCCGCGGTGATCCAGGAAAGCGCTCCCGGGTACACCCTCGAACTGGCCACCTGGACCGGCCGTGCCCGTGCCAGCGGCGACGGTGTCCCGGCCGCCAACATCCCGGCCCGGGGACGTCACGACGATCCCGACACACGCAGGTTCTCGCACGGCACGCTCGCCCCACACACCGGCAAGCGCTACGGCCAGCAGACCGAGCTGCTGCTGATCGCCACCTCCGGTGACGACGTGCTGTCCCGGCTGCGGGCGGGCGAGGCCGCCAGCGCCGCCCTTCTCACGGCGACCGGGCTCGGCCTCGCCAGCTGCCCGCTGTCACAACCCCTGGAGATCGCCGACACCCGCCGCAGGGTCCGCGACCACGTGCTCGGCGGCACGGCCGAACCCCAACTGGTCATCCGGCTCGGCTGGGCACCCACCAGCGCCGCCCCGCTTCCAGCCACTGCGCGCCGCGACGTCGACGACGTCATCGCAGCCAGCGGCGAGTGACCACCACCGGCCTACGGTGTCGGCGGGGTGAACCCGAGTTGGTGGGCGGCGTGGCGGAGTTGGTCACGGGCGTCGGGGTGGGCGACGTTGTCGATGATCTGGTGGGCCTGTTCGCCGGCGTCGTGGCCCCAGATGGTGGCGGTGCCCTGTTCGCTGACGAGGTAGCTGTGCTGGAACGAGGTGACCGGGCCGGCCAGTCGCGGTACGACGGTGGACACGTCGGCCTTGGGATGCCAGGAGGGCAGGGCGATGATCGCCTTGCCGCCGGGTGAGTGCAGGGCGCCGACGACGAAGTCGGTCTGGCCGCCGAAGCCGGAGTAGATCACGCCGTGCACGCGGCTGGCGTTGGCCTGGGCGTAGAGGTCGACCTGCAGGGCGCTGTTGATCGACACCAGTGAGTGTTGGCGGGCGATCAGGCCGGGGTCGTTGGTCTTCTCGGTGCGCAACAGCCGGATCCGCGGGTTGCGGTCGACCCACTCGTACAGCTCGTCGCCGCCGAAGACGAACGACGCGGTCACCGGCACGTCGCGGTCGAGCGCGCCGGCTCGCTCCAGGCCCAGCACGCCGTCGCTGAACATCTCCGACCACACCGACAGGCCGCGCCGGGCGGTGAGAGCGGCGAGCACGGCGTCCGGGACGGCGCCGATCCCGAGTTGCAGGGTGGCGCCGTCCGCGACCAGGTCGGCCACGCGGGTGCCGATCCGCTGGGACACCTCGCTCGTGGGACGGTGCACCGGGGAGGCGAGCGGCTCGTCGGCCTCGATCGCGTAGTCCACCTCGTCGCAGGACAGCACCGCGTCGCCGTAGGTGAACGGCATGCGCGGGTTCAGCTGGGCGATCACCATCCCGCCGCGGGCGCGTACCGCCTCGATCGCCGACGGCAGGATGTTCACCTCGGTGCCCAGCGACACCGTGCCGTCCACGGGGGTCGAGGTGTGCACGAGCACGATGTCCGGTGGCAGCGTCCCGGTCAGCAGGTGTGGCACCAGCGACAGCCGCGACGGGAAGTACCGCAACCGCGGGCTGCCGCGCATGCCCGCGCCGACGAACGGGGTCTCCAGGGTCACCCCGTCCCGGTCCGGCATGCCGGGCTGGGCGTTGAGCGCGAACAACCGGTACTCCGCCACCGACTTGTCCACCACGCCCAGCGCACGACCGGGAGTGGCGAAGTTGCCGCTGACCACCACCCGCGGCACGCCGGCCACCCGGGACAGCACGGTGGCGAGCTGGGACTCGGAAAGAGTGCGCATGATCCTCAAGCCTATTCGACGAGGCCGGTCAGGTTGTGGTGATGCCGTGACCGGCGAACTGGTCCCGGACCCGCCGGACCAGGTCCGGCTCGGGTGCCGGGGTGCGCGCCAGCGGGAACGGGATGCCCAGTTTCGCGTACTTGGCCGCGCCCAGCTTGTGGAACGGCAGCACCTCGAGACGTTCGACGTTGCGCAGTGTGCTGACGAAGGAGGCGAGCCCGTCGATGTCGTCCGGCTCGTCGGTGAGGCCGGGGACGAGCACGTACCGGATCCACGTCGGCTTGTCCAGCTCGGACAGTCGGTGGGCGAAGGCCAGTGTGGGCGCCAGGTCCACTGTGGTCAGTCGCCGGTGGCGAACCGGGTTCCAGGACTTGATGTCGAGCAGGACCAGGTCGGTGTCGGCGAGCAGCGCGTCGGTGGCCCTGGCACCCAGGTAACCGGAGGTGTCGAGGGCGGTGTGCAGGCCGAGCGCCTTCACACCGTGCAGCAGCTCGGCCACGAAACCCGGCTGTAGCAGGGGTTCTCCACCGCTGACGGTGAACCCGCCGCCGGCGACCTCGATGAACCGCCGGTACTTCGTGATCTCGGCGAGCAACTCGTCCACGGTGGTGGCGCGCCCGTCGCGCATCCGCCAGGTCTCCGGGTTCTGGCAGTACAGGCAGCGCAACGGGCAGCCGCTGGTGAACACGACGAACCGGGTACCGGGACCGTCCACGCCGGTGGAGATGTCCCAGGAGTGCACGGAACCCGTGGCGGTCACAGCGACTCGTGGAAGGTGCGGTTGACCACGTCACGCTGCTGCTCGGGGGTCAGGCGGGTGAAGTTGACCGCGTAGCCGGACACGCGGATGGTCAGCTGCGGGTACTTCTCCGGGTGTGCCATGGCGTCCAGCAGGGTCTTTCTGTTGAGCACGTTGGCGTTGAGGTGGTATCCGCCGGCGTCGACGTAGCCGTCGAGGATGCCGGCCAGGTTGGTGATCCGCTCCTCCCCGGTGTGGCCCAACCCGTCGGGGGTGACGGTGGCGGTCAGGGAGATCCCGTCCCGCGCCTGGTCGTAGGGGAGCTTCGCCACCGACAGCGCGGCGGCCACGAGCCCGTGGGTGTCGCGGCCGTTCGTCGGGTTGGCGCCGGGCGCGAACGGCTCGCCGGCGCGGCGCCCGTCGGGGGTGTTGCCGGTGTGCTTGCCGTACACCACGTTCGAGGTGATGGTCAGCACCGACTGGGTGTGCTCGGCGTCCCGGTAGGCCGGGTAGTGCCGGACGTGCGCCATGAAGTCCTCGACGATCTCCACCGCGAGGGCGTCGGCGCAGTCGTCGTTGTTGCCGTAGCGCGGGAAGTCGCCCTCGACCACGTAGTCCACGGCGAGGCCGGCCGGGTTCCGAACCACCTTCACCCGCGCGTGCTTGACCGCGGACAGGCTGTCGGCGACGATCGAGAGGCCGGCGATGCCGCAGCCGAGCAGGCGTTGCACGGGGTGGTCGTGCAGGGCCATCTCGATGCGCTCGTAGGCGTACTTGTCGTGCATGTAGTGGATGATGTTGAGCGCGTCCACATAGGTCCTCGCGAGCCAGTCGTTCATCCGGTCGAACGCGGCACGCAGTTCCTCGTAGTCGAGGTAGTCCCCGGACAGCGGCTCGAACGGCGGCGTGATCTGTTCACCGGTGATCTCGTCGCGGCCGCCGTTGATCGCGTACAGCAGCGCCTTGGCCAGGTTGGCGCGGGCGCCGAAGAACTGCATCTGCTTGCCCACCCGCATGGCCGACACGCAGCACGCGATCGCGGCGTCGTCACCGTACCGGGGCCGGATCAGCTCGTCGCTCTCGTACTGGATGGCGCTGGTGTCGACCGACACCTGCGCGCAGAACCGCTTGAACCCCTCCGGCAGCCGGGGCGACCACAGCACGGTCAGGTTCGGTTCCGGGGCGGGGCCGAGGTTGTAGAGGGTCTGCAGGAACCGGAAACTGGTGCGCGTCACCAACGGCCTGCCGTCCTCGCCGATGCCGCCGATGCTCTCGGTCACCCAGGTCGGGTCGCCGGAGAACAGCTCGTCGTAGGCGGGTGTGCGCAGGAACCGCACGATCCGCAGCTTGATCACCAGGTCGTCGACCAGCTCCTGTGCGTCCACCTCGGACAGTCGACCCGCCTCGATGTCGCGCTGCAGGTAGCTGTCCAGGAAGGTGGAGATCCGGCCGATGGACATGGCCGCGCCGTTCTGCTCCTTGATGGCGGCCAGGTAGGCGTAGTAGAGCCACTGGATCGCCTCCCGGGCCGTGCGCGCGGGCCTTGAGATGTCGTCGCCGTACGACTCGGCCATCTGCCGCAGCTCGTCCAGCGCCCGGATCTGCTCGGCCAGCTCCTCCCGGTCCCGGATCGTGGCCTCGGTCGAGGGCAGGATGTCCAGCGCCGCCCGTTCGGCCCGCTTGGCCTCGACGAGCCGGTCCACGCCGTAGAGCGCCACCCGCCGGTAGTCGCCGATGATGCGGCCGCGTCCGTAGGCGTCCGGCAGTCCCGTGATGATCCCGGCGCGCCGGGCACGCAGGATCTCCTCGGTGTAGGCGTCGAACACGCCGTCGTTGTGGGTCTTGCGGTACCGGGTGAAGACCTCCTTCACCGCCGGGTCCAGCTCGTAGCCGTACGCGGCCAGACCGGACTCCACCATCCGCAACCCGCCGGCCGGCATGATCGCCCGCTTCAACGGCGCGTCGGTCTGCAACCCGACGACCAGCTCACGCTCACGGTCGATGAACCCCGGCACGTGCGCGGTGATCGACGACGGCGTGTGCACGTCCACGTCGAGGATCCCGCGGCACCGCTCTTCGACGAACAACGCCTCCAGCGTTCGCCACAGGTGCCCGGTGCGCTCCGTCGGACCCGCGAGGAACCCCGCATCCCCCTCGTAGGGGGTGTAGTTGTCCTGGATGAACCCGCGAACGTCGATCTCCTCACACCACTGCCGACCCTGGAAACCCGACCACGCATCAGTCGCTGTCGACTCGACTACCGGTGCGGCCATCACGAACTGCCCTCCTGCTGTCATCTCCGACCTTCACTCTCCCTGAACCGATGCAGCACTGACACCGACGATGGACTCCATGGAAGGGGACCAAAGACCCCTTCCGCGCGCCACAGCTGATCGAGTTCGCCAACCGGCCGCACACCGGTCAGGGCCGTGGCGCCAGGGTCGGTTGGCCCGGGTCGGCAGGGACTTCCGTCCCTGTCGGCGGCCGTGCCGGGTGGCGAGGCTGGCGGGGACGACGGACGAGGAGGCAGGGATGAGAAGACATCGGACCGTCCTGGTGGTCGCGGCGGTCACGGCGCTGGGGGTGACCGGAGCGCCGGCTGCCGGCGCGGCGGCGAACGATGTGCCGGGATCGAAGGTGTTGCAGGGTCTTTCCGGTTCGTGGTCCCAGGCCGCGGACATCAACAACCACGACGTGGTGGTCGGGGTGTCGTCCGGGACCGCGGTGCGCTGGGACTTCCTGGGCAGGATCACCGCGTTGCCCGTTCCGTCCGGTGTCTCGTGGGCCAGTGCGGGCGAGATCACCGACAGCGGGTTCATCCTCGGCGGGAGCAGCCATGACAACGGCGCGGGCGGGACCCTGCAGTTCGCACTGTCGTGGGATCCCCACGGGAATCTGATCGACACGCAGTCGCCGCCGGGCACCCAGGAGACGTACGCCGCGGATGTGAACGAGTCCGGCACCGTGGTGGGTGCCGCCGTCGACGCCGACGCTGTGCGGCACGCCGTGCGTTGGGACTCCGAAGGCCGGGTCACCGAGTTGCGCATGCTCCCGGGTGGGACGTCCAGCGGCGCCACCGCCATCAACGACCAGGGCGCGGCGGTCGGCTACTCCGACGTGGTGATCGGGGGCACGCACGTCACGCATGCGGTGTACTGGGATGCGGCGGGGCGGATGATGGATCTGGGTGGCCCGTTCAGCAACACGGCCAGCGAGGCCGTGGACATCAACAACGCGGGCATGATCCTCGGCAGCCGGGGTGACCAGGTGGTCAGGTGGAGCCGGCTGGGGCGCGTCACCGTGCTCGCACCGCCGCCCAACTACTCGTCGTACCGGCCTGTCGCGATGAACGATGACGGCGTGGTGCTGGGCCAGGCACAGGGTTACCTGAGCGACTTCATGGCGGAGCACCCGATCCGCTGGGACGTACAGGGACGGGTCACCGACCTCGGCGGCGCCGACAGCTTCACCTACCACACCTGGGCGAGTGCGATGAACAGCACCGGCACCGTCGTCGGGACGTCCGACGACGGCTGGCACATGCCGGGCGTGCCGCGCTACTCCGGTGCCATGACATGGGATCCCGCCGGAAACATCGTGTCTCTGGGTGGGCCTGTCGGTTCGTGGAACACGGCCACCGGCGTCAACGACAGAGGCGTCGTCTGCGGTGCCTCGGGCAACAACGACGGATCGAACATGCACGCGGTCCTCTGGAACAGGTGGCAGGTCGCCCACTCGGCACGATGACCGGCCGGCACAGCAGTGACGGATGGTGCGGGCGGACATGGTGCTGGGGCGGCACGGCCGAAAGTCCCGAACCCACCGGGACCTGTCGCGGGACCTTCGACGGCGTTCGTCGTTGCCTCCGCCTCTGACCACGGGGCCGCTGGGCGGGAAGGCTTGAGCCAGAGACGAAAGAGGAGGCGTGATGACTGTGCCAGCGATGACGGTCGGCAGCGTGATGACGCGGTGCCCGGTGTCGGTGCCAGCGGGCGCCTCGTTCGCCACCGTGGCGGCGGTCCTGTCGAGCAGGCGGATCGGCGCGGTGCCGGTCGTCGCCCGTGACGGGCGGTTGGTCGGTGCGGTGTCCGAGGGCGACCTGCTCGGTGGTCGGGACGGCGCCGGGGTCACCGCGCGCGAGCTGATGGACCGGCAGCCGCCCACCGTTACCGAGGACGTGTCGCTCCAGGCCGCGGCTCGGTCGCTCACAGCGGCCGGGGTGCGGCGGCTGTACGTCACCGCGGGCGGCCGGCTGGTGGGTGTGGTGTCACGGCGGGACCTGCTCGCCATCTACCTCCGGGACGACGACGCGATCCGCGCGGAGGTCGTGCGGGTGCTGGCCGATCAGCCGCCGCTCACGGTCGAGGTGCGGGACGGGGTCGTGCTGCTGCTGGGGCTGGTCGAGTGGCGCAGCACCCGGGCGCTGCTCGACGAGCGGGTGTCCGCGGTGGCCGGTGTGGTGGAGGTGCGGGACCGGCTCGAGTACGCCTTCGACGACGGCGCCCGACCCCGCGTCGTGGGGAGCATGCGATGAGCGTCGTCGTCCACCGGGACGGCTGTCGGGTGCTGGACGCGTGGGTGCGCCCGCGAGCCGGCCGACCCGTTCCTGCGCCACCTACCTGCGTGAGAGGAGATTTCGATGCGTGCGCGTGACATCATGACCACCCGGGTGATCACGGTGCGGCCGGAGACGCCGATCAAGGAGTCGGCCGCGCTGCTGGCCGCCAACGGCTTCACCGCCCTGCCGGTGGTGGACGAGGAGGATCGGCTGATCGGCATCGTGACCGAGGCCGATCTGGTGCGGGACCGTGTCCCCCGTGACCCGAGGTCGCTGTGCCATCCCGGTGAGGAACTGCCCACGGTGGCCACCACGACGGTGGGTGAGGTGATGACCACCGCGGTGGTCGCCATGGGGCCGGGCACGGACGTGGCGGTGCTGGCCAAGGCGCTGCTGGATGCCGGCTACCGCAGCATGCCGATCGTGGACGGTTCACGGCTGGTCGGGGTCGTGACCCGGCGCGACATCGTGCGGGTGATCGCCCGCGACGACCACACCATCGCCGAGGACGTCCGCCACCGCCTGGAGATCTACGGCGGCGACCGCCGCTGGCGGGTCGAGGTGCACGACGGCATGGTGTCGATCGGCGACCAGTTCGACGACGAGACCGACCGCCACGTGGCCACGGTGCTGGCCGAGGCGGTGCCCGGCGTCGTGCGGGCGACCGCCTTCGCCGCCCGCGACGAGGACGACCGATGAGCAGAGCTTGCGGAGCGAATCATCGGCACCACGCTGACTCACGACTTCACCGAGCCCGTGAGGTGACGTCGTGAGCGGCGTGAACGCGCCGGTCGTGGTCGGGGTCGACGGGTCGGAGTCCGCGCTGCACGCGGTCCGCTGGGCGGCCGACGAGGCCCGGCGACGGCACCTGCCCCTGCACCTCGTGCACGCGCACGGGATTCCCGTGGGCTACGCGCCGGGGTTCGTCGACTGGCACGCCCTGCACCAGGCGCTCCTGGCGCAGGCCAGGACGTGGCTCGACCAGGCCCGGAAGGTGGCCGAGGAGACGGTGCCGGGGCTGGCCGTCCAGACCGTCGAGGTCAGGGCCGGGGCCGTGCCGGCGCTGCTGGAGGAGTCGGCGCATGCGGGCCTGCTCGTCCTCGGCACCCGTGGCCTCGGCGGCTTCACCGGACTGCTCGTCGGCTCGACCGCCATCGAGGTGGCCGCGCACGCGCGCTGCCCGGTAGTGGTGGTGCGTGGCGCGGATCTCGATGGCCCGGTCGTGGTGGGCGTGGACGGTACCCCGGCCGGCGAACCCGCGATCGCGTTCGCCTTCGCCGAGGCGTCCACGCGCCGGACCAACCTGGTCGCCGTGCACGCCTGGACCGACCTGGTGCTGGAGACCGCCTTCGCGGGCGGCGCGGCGGCGCTCGACTTCGCCCCGCTGGCGCAACAGGCGGAGGAGGTGCTCGGTGAGCGACTCGCCGGTTGGCAGGAGAAGTACCCGGACGTAACCGTCAGCCGGCACGTGAGCCGGGAGCGGGCCAGCCGCGCCCTGCTGGGGCAGGCCGAGCGCGCCCAGCTCCTGGTCGTCGGCAGCCGCGGCCGGGGCGGGTTCCGCGGGCTGATGCTCGGTTCGACCAGCCAGCACCTGCTGCGCCACGCGCCCTGCCCGGTGGCCGTGACCCGCACCGCGCCGGAGGCCGAACGTCCCTAGGACCAGCCGCTGGTCAGCGATACTGTGAACTCGTTCGCCACTGATGCCCTCACCGGGTCGCTTGCGGAAGCGGGTTTGAGAGATGCCGGATGTCACCGGCGAGGTCCGAGCAGGCCGGTCATCGATGGGTGTGTCGTTGGCCGGGTTGCGGTTGGATGAGCTGCTCGCGGAGTTGCAGGACCGCCTGGCCGAGATCGGCAAGACCCGGGACCGGTTGCAGGGGCTCCTCGACGCGGTGGTCGCGGTCGGTGCCGGGTTGGAGTTGGCCGGGACGTTGCAGCGGATCGTGCAGACGGCCGTCGAGCTGGTCGACGCCCGGTACGGCGCACTGGGTGTGCTCGCCGGTAACCGAGAAGGGCTCTCGGAGTTCGTCTACGTCGGCATCGACCCCGAGACCAGGGCCGGGATGGGGCACCTACCGGAGGGCAAGGGCCTGCTGGGGCACCTCATCGAGCATCCGTTCCCGATCCGGCTGCCGGACCTGGCCGAGCATCCCTCGTCGGTCGGGTTCCCGCCCAACCATCCGCCCATGCGCAGCTTCCTCGGCACGCCGGTGCGGGTGCGGGACGAGGTCTTCGGCAACATCTACCTCACCGAGAAGAAGGGCGAGACGGAGTTCAACGAGGACGACGTCGTGGTGCTCGAGGCGCTCGCGGCCGCGGCGGGGGTGGCGATCGAGAACGCGCGGCTGTTCGAGCAGGCCCAGCGGCGGGAGCGCTGGCAGCACGCGTCGGGTGAGGTGAACTCGCTGCTGCTGGGCGGGGCAGACCGCGAGGAGGCGTTCGACCTGATCGCCCGCCGCACCTGCGAGCTGTCCGGGTCGGACATCGGGTTGATCCTGCTGGCTGATGAGGCGGGGGACACGCTGCGGGTGGAGGCCGCCGCGGGCTCCCGGGGCACGGAGATGATCGGCCGGCAGGTGTCGGCCTGCATCCCGGTGATCGCGGCGGTCATCACCGACCGCAAGCCCGCCGTGTTCGACGACTTCGCGGAGGCGGTGCGACCGCAGGCCGATCTGTTCGACGAGTACGGTCCGGCGGACGCGGTGCCGTTCGGGTCGGCGACGACCGGGGCGACCGGGTTGTTGTTGGCGTTGCGGAACAAGGACGGTCGCCGGTTCACCGGCGAGCAGCTGCCGATGTTGGCGTCGTTCGCGGCGCAGGCGGCGCTGGCGTTGGAGTTGGCGGACAAGCAGCGTCAGCAACGCATGCTGGACCTGCTGGCCGACCGCGACCGGATCGCCGGGGACCTGCACGACCACGTCATCCAGCGGCTCTTCGCATCAGGCATGAGTCTGCAGGCCATCGTCGGCCGGATCAGCGACACGGAGGCCCGCAGCCGGGTGACCAACGTGATCGGTCAGCTCGACACGACCATGCGGGACATCCGCACCTCGATCTTCGACCTGCACACCTCCGGTGAGGAGAGCCCGACCAGTCTGCGACGGCGGATGCTGGACCTGGTGGCCGAGGCCAGCGCGAACACCGAGACCTCGCCCGCGGTGCGGATCTCCGGCGCGGTGGACACGCTGGTTCCGCCGAACGTCGCCGAGCAGGCGCTGGCCGCACTGCACGAAGGGGTCAGCAACGCGGTCCGGCACGCGCACGCCACCGACATCGTGGTCACCGTCGAGGCCGGCGCGGACCTGGTGGTCGGGGTGACCGACAACGGTGTGGGCATGCCGCCGGACGTGGCCCGCAGCGGTCTGCTCAACCTCGAACGCCGCGCGGCGGAGTGCGGCGGGGCGGTCACCGTGTCGACGAGCACGGACGGCGGGACCAGACTGGTCTGGCGGGTGCCGCTCACGCCACCGTGATCGCTGTTCGTTGATCACTGTTCGTTGATCGCTGCTCGTTGATCACTGCTCGTTGATCGCTGCTCGTTGCTCACTGCTCGTTGTCGGTCCTGCGGGTGCGGAGTTCGGCGGCGAGGGCGGCGGCCTGGGTGCGGCGTTGCATGCCGAGTTTGTTGAGCAGGTGGGAGACGTAGTTCTTGATGGTCTTTTCGGCGAGGAACATGCGTTCGCCGATCTGTCGGTTGGTGAGGCCTTCGCCGATGAGGTTGAAGACCGTGTGTTCTTGTTCGGAGAGTGTGTTGAGGGGGTTCTGGTTCTCGCGTTCGTGGCGGATGCGGTTGAGCAGGGCGGTGGTGGTTCTGGGGTCGAGGAGGGAGCCGCCGTTGCCGACGGTGCGGATGGCGTTGAGCAGGTCGAGGCCGAGGACTTGTTTGAGGACGAATCCGGATGCGCCGGCCATGATGGCGTCGAAGAGGGCGTCGTCGTCGGCATAGGAGGTGAGGATGAGGCAGTTGAGGTCGGGCATCGACGACTTGAGGTCGCGGCACAGTTCGATGCCGTTGCCGTCGGGCATGCGCACGTCGAGCACGGCGACGTCGGGGTTGACCTGCGGTGCTCTGACGAGTGCCTCGGTCACCCCGGAGGCCTCGCCGACGACCTGGAGGTCCTCGGCGGTGCCGATCAGGTCGGCGATGCCCCTGCGCACGATCTCGTGGTCGTCGACCAACAGCACCCGAACGGCCATCGTCGCCTCCTCTTTCTCGTCCAGCCGCAACAGTAGTGCCATCGGGCCACGGTGCGCCGTGGTCTGTCGGCGCGAACAGTAGGGACGAAAGTCCTTTCCTGGTGGGGGACCGGGTGTACAAGCTGAAGAAGCCGGTCGAGCTGGGGTTCCTGGACTCGGCACGCCGAGGCGCCGGCTGGCGGCGTGCCGCCGCGAGGTGGAGCTGAACCGGCGGCTCGCGCCGGACGTCTACCTCGGCCTCGCCACGGTGTCCGGCCACGCCGTCCTCCTCCTGCCGTACCCGCCCTCCGTCATCGGCTCGGCGCGCCCGCGGCAGGCACCGACGAGGTTCCCCTTCCCGTGCGAGGTCGGGTGCCGGCGGCGCGGGCCTTTGGTCCCCTTCGTGAAGGCGTTGGTGCTCTGTGCCGACGCCGCCGGAACGCGTTTCCTTGAGGTGAACCAGAAACGAGGAGGCCGTGGTGGATGAGACGACCGTCGCGTCGGTCATGACCACGAAGGTGGTGACCGTTCTGCCGGATACGCCGTTCCGGGAACTGGTCGCGGTGTTGGCCGCCTGCGAGGTCAGTGCCGTGCCGGTGGTCGACCGCGACGGTCGGCCGATCGGTGTCGTGTCGGAGGCGGACCTGCTCGCCAAGCAGGAGTTCCACGGCGGGCAGGACGAGCTGCCCCACGGCGACCGGGCCGGGCGGGAGCGGTGGTACCGGGCGCAGGCACGGAACGCGGCCGAGGTGATGACCAGCCCGGTGCGGGCGGTGCACGCCGACGAGCCGGTGAGCTTCGCGGCACGGCTGCTCGCGGAGGAGGGCATCCGCAGGCTGATCGTCATCGACCGCGACGGCCGGGTCACCGGCGTGGTGTCACGGCGCGACCTGCTGCGCGTGTACCTGTGCGACGACGAGGAGTTGCGCACCCGGGTCGCGGAGCTGCTCCTCCTGACCGGTATCGCACCCGGCACCGTCGACGTTCGGATCCACGCCGGTGTGGTCTCGATGGACGGCGAGGTCGCCAGGCGCGGCCTGGCCGACGCCGCGGTCCGGATGATCCGGGCGCTGCCCGGCGTGGTCGGTGTCCGCGACAACCTCACCCACGTCGTCGACGACGTCCTCGCCGGCGGGGCGTGGACGGGTTTCGAACCTGGAGAGAGGAGTACGTGATGTGGGAACCCACCGTTGAGTCCGTGATGACCAGGAATGTCGTCACCGCGCGCCCGGAGACCGCGTTCAAGGAGCTGGTGGCGCTGATGAACACCCACCGGGTGAGCGGGCTGCCCGTGGTCGACAGTGCGGGCAGGCCGGTCGGCGTGGTGTCCGAGGCGGACACGCTCGTCAAGCAGGAACACCGCGGCGGCGGGACCCGGCCGTGGTTCGGGCGCAAGCGGCGTGCGCGGTGGCAGAAGGCCACCGGCCGCGTCGCGGCGGACCTGATGACCGCGCCGGTCGTCGGCGTCGGCGTGGACGCGACCATCACCGCGGCCGCGCGGTTGCTGGCGGAGAAGAACATCCGCCGTCTGTGCGTGGTCGACGGCGACGGCCTGCTGGTGGGCATCGTGTCCCGCCGCGACGTGATCGGCACGTTCCTCCGCCCCGACGACGAGATCAAGGTGGACGTCGAGGAGCGGGTGTTCAAGAGGGGCATGTGGTTGTTCCCCAACAGTCTGGCCGTCGAGATCACCGGTGGAGTGGCCACACTGGACGGACAGGTGGAACGCCGGACCACCGCACAGATCGCCGGTCAGCTCACACAGGCCGTGCCGGGCGTCGTCGCCGTCCGCAACAACGTGAGCTACGAGCTGGACGACACCGTCACCAGTCCCCTGTGACGAGCGCCGACAGAAGGCCCTGGGCTCACGAGCCCAGGGCCTTTTCGTCGCAAGGTCGCGACGTTGGGCCCGGCGGGCGGGGACTTCCTTCTCTCCCGGACCCCGCTGTGCGGGCCGGAGCATGGGAGTGACCCAGATTTTTCGGGAAAGGACGAGCGATGCACGCCAAGCCCGGTGACTGGTTGATCGTCGAGATCGCCGGAACCGACAACGCCGCCAGACGCGCGCGGATCCTCGAGGTGAGCTCCCCGGACGGCGCGCCACCGTTCCGGGTCCAGTGGCTGGACACCGACCGGGAAGGTCTGGTGTTCCCCGGCCCCGACGCGCATGTCATGACCCAGGACGAACTCGCCGCTCTCGACACGCGGATGGTCGAGCGCGTCGACGCCGTCCAGCGGCACATCACCCAGCGGCGAGCGGCGCCGTGACCGCCGCACCGCCGCCGTCGGCGAGGGACCAAGTGCCCTGTCCGGGAGGGAACCTCGCCGCTCCCGCCGCCGGCACGGGCCGGTCACGCTGAACCAAGCCCGACAACGGATTTCAGGAGCCATGCCATGAAAACCACCGACGCCGTGATCCAGCAGGCGCTGAGTGCGGCGATCCTGGCGCCCTCGGTGCACAACACGCAGCCGTGGCGGTTCGTGGTGGCCTCGCCGTTCGTCAAGGTGCACCTCGACGAGGCCCGGGTACTGCCGGTGGCCGACCGGGCGGCCCGGGAGGCCCGCATCTCGTGTGGCGCCGCGTTGTTCAACCTGCGGCTCGCGGTCGAGGCTTCGGGCCGGAGCACGGTGGTCGACCTGCTGCCCGACCCGAACCGCCCGGACCTCCTCGCGGTGCTGCGGGTCACCCGGCCCCGCCCGGCGACACCCGAGCAGGCGACTCTCGCGCGTGCCGTCGCACGCCGCGTGACCAACCGCCGCCCGTTCACCGAACGGGCCGTGCCGCCGGCACACCGGCACGCGCTGGCCCGCGCCGCCGAGACTGAGCGGGCCCACCTGATCGTGCTGGACACGCCGAAGACGCTGGACACGTTCGCCACGCTGCTGCGCCGCGCCGACCACCTCCAGCAGGAGGACCCGGCCTTCCAGCGCGAGCTGCGCGCGTGGGCGTACCGGAACACCGGCCACGCGGAGGACGGTGTGCCGCGCTCGGCGGGTGGTCCCCGGCCCACCGACGGGTCACTGCTGACGCTGAGGCGGTTCCACGAGGAGTCCACCGTGGAACGCCCGTTCGAGTGGGAGCCGATGGTGGCCCTGCTGACCACACACGGCGACACCCCGCGTGACCACCTGCGTGCCGGGCTCGCCCTCCAGCGGGTGCTGCTGACCGCCACCGTCCTCGGGTTGAGCGCGTCGTTCCTGTCCCAGCCGGTCGAGGTGCCGCACGTGCGGACCACGCTGCGTGCGTTGCTGGACGTGGCGGGGCAGCCGCAGACGGCGCTGCGCATCGGCTACGGCCAACCCGTGAGCCGGACTCCGCGCAGGCCGGTCGGCGCCGTCACCACGGTCCGGACGGCGGTGCCGTCGTGAGCGGGTGGACGTCGGCCGAGAAGCAGCTGATCACCGCGGCGACCGCGCTGGCGCCGTCGGTGCACAACACGCGGCCGTGGGTGCTGGAGTTCCACGACGAGCACATCTCGCTGTACGAGCGGCTCGACCGCGCGTTGCCGCACCACGACCCGGTCGGCCGGGACCGGCTCATCTCCTGCGGCGCCGCGCTCGAGCACGTGCTGCTCGCCGCGCGCTTCCTGGGCCGGGTGGTCGACATCGACCCGCGGCACGACCGTGCCCACCCGGACGAGGTCGTGCGGGTCACAGCCACCGGCCGGGCCGAGCCGTCGGACGGGGACCGGCGCCGCTACCGGGCGATCTCCGCCCGGCGCAGTCACCGCGGGGAGTTCGCGGCCCGTCCCGTCGAGCGCGACCTGCGCCGGGAACTCCTGGGCGGACACGACGTCGACGGCGTGGGTCTGCGCCCGGTCACCGAGCCGGGGGAGGTCGCGGTGCTGGCGAGGCTGCTGAACCACAGCGCGCTCGTGCTGCGTGCCGATCGCGCCTACCAGCGTGAGCTGGCCGCGTGGACCGCGCCGGTCCGGGATCCGTCACCGGGTGCCGGCGTGTCGTCGGCGACCCGACGCGTCGCCACGCTGCCGTGGGCCGGTCTGGTCCGGCCGACGACGGCCATACCCGACGTCGGTTTCCTGGCCGACCGGCTGAGCCGCGAGCTCCTCCTGCTGGTCCAGACCCCCGACGACGGCCGGTACGACCACGTCCGGGCCGGCATGGCCGCCGAGCGGACCTGGCTCACGGCCACGGACGCCGGCCTCGTCGGCTCGGTGCTCACCCAACCCTGCCAACTGCACGAGGTGCGGGCCGGGCTCGTGGAGTCCCTGTCGCTGGCGGGGTTCCCGCAGCTGCTGCTCCGCCTCGGCCACCCGTGAGGAGAGAAGACCATGTATGCCAACGAGACCGAGCACCCTGTCGTGGTGGGTGTGGACGGTTCGGCGTCGGCGCTGCACGCGGTGCGCTGGGCGGCGCGCGAGGCCGAGCGCCGCGGTGTGCCGTTGCGTCTGGTGCATGTCTGCCACCTGATGCCGGTGCGGCACCCGCGTCAGGTGTCGCCACCGCCGGAGTACCGCGACGCGGTGCTGGAGCAGGGCCGCCACTGGCTGAACGAGGCGAGTGAGGCGGCGCGCCATGCCGCGCCCGGCCTGGCGGTGGCCACCGACCTGCAGGCCGGCATCGCCACCGACGTGCTGATCGCCGAGTCCCGGACCGCGCAGCTGATGGTGCTCGGCTCCCGCGGGCTGGGCGGGTTCACGTCGATGCTCGTCGGCTCGGTGGCGGTGGCGCTGTCCGCGCACGGCCACTGCCCGGTCGTGGTCATGCACTCGTCGAGCCGCGACGGTGCGCCGCCGGCGAACGGCCCGGTCGTCGTCGGTGTCGACGGCTCCGAGCTGAGCGATGCCGCGCTGACCTTCGCGTTCGAGGAGGCCGCGGCGCGCGGTGTTCCGCTGGTGGCCGTGCACACCTGGTTGGACGTGAACATGGCCGGTGCGTGGACGGCGCTGGCCTACGCGGTCGACTGGGACTGGCTGCAGGCCGAGGAGGAGAAACTGCTCGCCGAGCGGCTGTCCGTGTGGCGGGACAAGTTCCCCCACGTCGAGGTGCGCCCGGTCGTGCGGCGCGACCGGCCCGACCGCGCGCTGCTCTCGCAGGGTGCGCAGCTGATCGTCGTCGGCTCGCGTGGCCACGGCGCGTTCGTCGGCATGGGGATCGGCTCGGTCGGCCAGACCCTGCTGCACCACGCCGAATGCCCGGTCGCGGTGGCCCGGACATGAGTACGCGATTCCGCCGTGTCGTCGCCGGGGTGTCCACGAGGGACGGGCAGGGCCTGGTGCGCTGGGCGGCCGGGGAGGCGAACGCGCAGCACGCCGAACTGCGGCTGGTGACCGCGCGGCCGGCCGCGGCGGCCCCCGACCGCTAC
>NZ_JBJMIE010000491.1:0-5667 GCF_045807065.1 Actinophytocola sp.
CAAGACGCTGGTCGAGCTGTTCGGCCTGGCGCGGGAACTGAACGTGGACGCCGAGGGGATCGAGATCGGTCCGTCGCCGCAGGAGGCGGACACCATCGCCGCCTACGCGATGCCGATCGAGGACCTCGACCTCACCGTGCGTTCGTACAACTGCCTCAAGCGTGAGGGCATCCACACCGTGGGTGAACTGGTTTCGCGCAGCGAGGCTGACCTGCTGGACATCCGCAACTTCGGCGCCAAGTCGATCGACGAGGTCAAGATGAAGCTCGTCGGTCTCGGCCTGGCGCTGAAGGACAGCCCGCCCGGGTTCGACCCGACCACCGCCGCCTCGGACTACGCGAGCGAAGGGTGGTCCTCGGACACCGGCGTCGGTGCGGACTCCAGCCACGATGACGGCCAGGACTACGCGGAGACGGAGCAGCTGTAATGCCCACGCCAACGAAGGGCGCCCGCCTGGGCGGCTCGCCGGCCCACGAGCGGCTGATGCTGGCAAACCTTGCCACGTCGCTGGTCGAGCACGGCCGGATCCACACCACCCAGGCCAAGGCCAAGAAGCTGCGGCCGTACGCCGAGCGCCTGATCACCAAGGCGAAGAAGGGCGATCTGCACAACCGGCGCCAGATCATGCAGCTGATCCGGGACAAGGGAATCGTGCACCGGCTGGTCACGGAGATCGGCCCGTTCTTCGCCGACCGCAACGGTGGCTACACCCGGATCCTGAAGACGCTCCCGCGCAAGGGCGACAACGCCCCCATGGCGATCATCGAGCTGGTGGCTGAGAAGACGGTCACCGCCGAGGCCGAGGCCGCCCGCAAGACGCGGTTCGCCAAGGACGAGAAGGCCGAGGCCGCCACCGAGACCGAGGAGACCACCGAGGAGACGGCGGCCGACGAGGCCGTCGACACCTCGGCGGACGTCGAGGTCGAGGAGAGCGCGTCGGACGAGGACCACCCGTACGGCGAGGGCAGCCACGCCCCGCTGGAGGACGGTTCGCAGCCCGAGGGCTACCCGATCAAGGGCAACGCCGACTCGATGCTGTACCACGACCAGGAGTCGGCGCACTACGAGCAGACCGACCCCGAGGTGTGGTTCGCCACGGCCGAGGCCGCGGAGGCCGCGGGCTTCAGCAAGCCCAAGGCTCAGCAGGAGGACGACGAGTCCTGACCGGTCTTGTCACGTCGAACGAGCCCGTCGTCCCTGCCCGGGACGGCGGGCTCGTCCGCTACCAGCTCGACATCGCCTACGACGGCACGGACTTCTCGGGTTGGGCCCGCCAGCCGGGCCGCCGCACGGTGTGCGCGGTCATCGAGGACACCCTGTCACTGGTGCTGCGCCACGACGTCCGCCTGACCGTCGCCGGCCGCACCGATGCCGGCGTCCACGCGTCCGGCCAGGTCGCCCACACCGACCTGCCGGTGGCTCCGGACCTGCCGCGCCTGGCCCGTGCCCTGCCCGCGGACGTGCGGGTCCGCGCCGTTCGCCCGGCCCCACCCGGCTTCGACGCCCGCTTCTCCGCGGTCCGCCGCCACTACGTCTACCGCGTGTGCGACCAGCAGTGGTCCGCGGACCCCCTGCGCCGCAACGACACGGTGACCTGGCCCCGCGCGCTGGACGTCGCCGCGCTGAACGAGGCGTCCACGCTTCTGGTCGGCCTGAACGACTTCGTGGCGTTCTGCCGCCGCCGCGAGGGCGCGACGACCATCCGCGACCTGCAGCGCCTGCACTGGACCCGCACCGGCACGGTCGTGTCGGCGGAGGTGTCGGCCGACGCGTTCTGCCACTCGATGGTCCGCAGCCTCGTGGGTGCGTTGCTGGCGGTGGGCGAGGGCCGCAAGCCGGTCGGGTGGCCGGCGTCCCTGCTGAAGGCGGAGACCCGCCCCAGCACCGTCACGGTCGCCCCGGCCCACGGCCTGACCCTGGTGGGCGTGGACTACCCGCCCGACGACCAGCTGGCCGCACGCGCCGAACAAACCCGCAACCTCCGCGAACAGCCCTGAAGGCCCCCTTCCACGAAGGAGGCCTTCAGGACTCGGGTTCTACAGGTCGAGCGTCCAGCTGTCGATGCGGCCCGTGTCGAGGGTGGCCGCGTCGCGGACGCGGAGGTTCCACGTGCCGTTGGCGGTCTCGCTCGTCAGGTTCAGGGTGAAGGTCTGGTCGATGTTGTCGGCGCTGCCGCCGGCCCGGTTGTGCAGGTTGTACACCGACCCGTCCGGCGCGACGAGGTCGACGACCAGGTCACCGATGTAGGTGTGGACGATGTGCACCTCGACGGTGGACCCGTCGCTGCCGGTCCCGGAGCACCCGGAGATGGTGATCGGGCTGTTCACGGTGGAGTTGTCGTTGATCGCGACGTCGTTGCCGTTGGTCGCCGCGGGGCAGGCCCCGTTGGACGGGGGCGGCGGCGGGGGCTCCGTACCCGTGTACAGCAGCTTGTCCGGCGAGCCGCTGCCGGCGTTGGTGACCTTGCCGGGGGTGGCGTTGCCCTTCAGCGCGGCCTGGACCTCCGCCGGCAACGCGTCCGGGTGGTCGGCCAGGTAGAGCGCCGCCGCGCCGGTCACGTGCGGTGTCGCCATCGACGTGCCGCTGATGGTGTTCGTGCCGCCGGAGAGCCAGTCGGACGTGATGTTGACGCCTGGCGCGAAGATGTCGGAGCAGTTGCCGAAGTTCGAGAACGAGGCACGCGCGTCGTTGGTGTCCGTCGCGTTCACGGTGATGGCCTCGGCCACCTGCGCCGGCGAGAAGTCGCAGGCGTTGGCGTTGGAGTTGCCGGACGCGATCGCGTAGGTCACACCGTGGGCGATCGAGTTCCGCACCGCGGTGTTGATGGTGGTGTCCGTGCCACTGCCACCGAGGCTCATGTTCGCCACGGCAGGCAGCACCGCGTTGGCGGTCACCCAGTCAATACCCGCGGCGACGCCCGCCGAGGTGCCGGAACCACCGTTGTTCAACACGCGAACGGCGACAAGCTGCACACCCTTGGCCAACCCGTAGGTGGTACCGCCGATGTTGCCGGCGACGTGCGTCCCGTGCCCGTTCCCGTCATCGGCGGTGCCACCGTCCACGGCGTCGAAACCGCTGGTCATCCGCCCGCCGAAGTCCGGGTGGCTGAGGTCCGCGCCGGTGTCGATGATGTACGCGTGCACGTTGCTGGCGGTCGTGGAGTACGAGTAGTTGTGGTCGAGCGGCAGGTTCCGCTGGTCGACCCGATCCAGCCCCCATGACGGCGGGTTCGGCTGGTCGGTCGTGATGCTGACCGTCTGGTTCTGCTGCACGTAAGCGACATCCGGATCGGCGGCGAGCTGCTTGGCCTGCTGCTCGCTCATCGACGCCGCGAACCCGCTGAACACCGTGCTGTACCGATAGGTGACCCTGGACCCGAGTGAGGTGGCAGCACTCTTCGCCGCCGCGGCGGCACCGTCCTTGTACACGACGATGTAGCTACCGTCGATGGCGTTGGCCGTACCGACACCGAGGATCTGCCCCTCAGCGGCGGACGCGGGCGCGGTGGCCACAACCGCGAGCCCCACGGCCGCCGCGGTGGCGAACCCAGCCGCCATGACCCGTCTCAACGAGACGGCACGAGACCTTCCCATACGTTTCTCCTTGCAGCAGGGCGCGCGAGACCTCCAGCCCTCAGATGGGCCTCGACGCGTAGGGGAGATGACGTCGTTCGCAAGCGAACTATCCCCAGATTTGTCCGGAGAGCCCGGTGACGCAATAGAGTCAGCCGTGTTCGGGAAGTTACTTATGAACACTTGCCCACTTGCCTGGGAACAAGTTGCACCGAACGGCGGCAGAGGTTGAGCTGCCTGCCGCGTGTTGGGAGCCGGCAACCGCGACGGCGGCGAGCCCGAGGACTTGCCAGGTGGGGAACGTTGGCCAGGATGGTTGAAGCAATCCAGCGGGGTGGCCAGAGTGGTGAAGGCTGACGCGACCTAAGCCCTATGGCCAAAGCGGCTGAGGCGACCCGGCCTCCGTGGCCGAGCCGGCAAAGGCGAAACCAGCCCCGCGGTCAAGCGGCTGAAGCCCCCCGCGGCCAAGTGGCTGAAACGATCAAAGCCCCCTCCCCGAAGCGACAGTGGCGACCCAGGCCCCGTGGCCGAGGCGACGCAGGCGGACCCAAGCCCGATGGCCAAAGTGGCGGAGCCGAACCCAAGCCCGATGGCCAAAGTGACCGGGCCGGACCCAGCCTCGTGACCGAGGTGGACGGAGCCGGACCCAGCCGTGTGGCCAGGGTGGCGGAACAGATCTCCCTGCTAGGCGGTTCGGTGGTGGTGGCGGGGGCAAGGCAGGCAGGCGCCAGCCTGCCCCCGGAGGGGCCTGCCCAGGGCGGCGGATGCTCGCGGGTCAAGGGGGACGGCCGCTAGGCCGTCATCGGGCGGAGCCCGACGCCGAAGGCGCCCTTGAGGCGTGAGTCGCCGCCCGTACAATCCCGCCGCCACCACCGAACACCTGGGACGAGGCGCGCACCACGGCCCACCAGACTCCCGAGGCCGCAGTGCGCACCACCGAACTCACCGAACATCGAGGCCGCAGCGCGCACCACCAAACCCACCGAACACCGAGGACGAGGCGCGCACCACCGAACCCACCGAACCAAGGACGACGGCCCCGACACCGGCGACGACGGCCACGACCCACTAACCACCAGCGACGGCGGCCACAACCACGAGCCCCATCACCCCGCAGCGGAGGCGCGATCTGAAGCGACCTAGTCCCCGCGCCGAACGGGCCCCAGGATCTGCTGCTCCTTGGTATTGGTGATCAACCGCATCCGCTTCCAGAGCATGTGTCCGAGCGCCACGACCTCGTCATCCGGCAGCGTGGTCAGCTCGTGCACCATCGGTGGTGGCAACCGCCACACGCGAGCCGCCAGCTGTGCCTGTCCCACCGGCAACCGTTGCAGCAGCACCAGATCCGCGGCGTTGGCGGTGGCACCGGCCTGAGGGTGCATGTACGGCAACACGTACATCGTCGTCTGCCAGGGTGTCCGGGGCGGGAACAGCTCCTGCGGCGTGGGCCCCCCGTCGTGCACCACCAACAGCGGCGCGTCCTCGGACGGCCGAGGCAACTCCACCGGCGACAGCCGCCGAATCTGTACCAGCGGCGCCGGCCGGCCGTCCGGGCCGGTTCCCGCCGCGTTCTGCAACGCCTGCCAGGCCGCCGGCCGGCCGGTGGCGATGACGACCCAGGCTCCCACCGCCATCGCCCGCAACGCCACCTGTCGCGCGAGGTACAACCCGCCGACCAGCACGAGGCGGGTGGGTGCCGGGCGCAGAGCGGAGATCGTCATCGGCTCGCCCTGTTGCGACGACCCGAGCATCATGCCGCCGCGGTCACCCGTCGGGCTGATCGCGTCGAGGATCGCGGGCGAGACCATGAACTCCTGCGCCAGACCGTTCCCGGTCTGGAGATCCATGAGCCGAGACGACTCACTCATGCCCGACCCCCAAGAGGCTTCTCATGCGCGACCCCCGAGGGGCAACGTCGCGGCCAGTCCCGCCACCTGCAACCCGCGCAGTGGCGTCAACGTGATCCCCAACCGGTCGGACATGGTCGACAGCCGGCCGTCCGCGTACTCCAGCTCACTCGGCGTCCGCGCACTGACCCGCACCAACCCGCGCAGGCCGACCTGGTTGTCCTCGGTACCCGGTGAGATCGACACGG
>NZ_JBJMIE010000492.1:0-6706 GCF_045807065.1 Actinophytocola sp.
ACGTACCACGGGATACCGCCCAACCGGGTGTAGCGGGCCCCGACAACCCGCCGTCATGCGCTACCACCTGCTGATCCATCTAACCCGCAGGTGGTGGCTCCGAAGCCGCAACTCGCGGCCGTCCCGCCGAAGATCTTTCCCGCGTCGTCAATGGACTGGACCATTGATTTTTCTTGACGCTTGAAAAGTGGTGGACGACACACTTGCCCCGGATGTTCGCCGCTGCTCCTAGACTACCGGGCCGTAGACCAGGTCTGCGACCAAGTCGTCACTCTTTGTGATTACAAGTCGTTGACAGTACCCGATCGAGTGGCTATACCTCCGGGCGGGTATACATCTGGTCCTCCTTAACGCGGTGCAGGGGCAGCCCGTGTGTGAGGAACCTTTCCCAACGCTGATCGCCGCACAAAAAACAAGGCAGGAGACGGCAAGACAATGAATCGTCCAGGCAGAGTCGGTCGGGCCAGGCGCGGGTCCGTCCGCACGGTCGGACTGTTGGCGGCCGCCATGGCCGTCCTTCTCACGGCGGGTTGCGGGCTCTTCGGTGGTGGTGACTCCGGGAGCGACGCCTCGTCGGACACGTCCGCGAAGGCTGCCGGCCCGCTGGAGAAGACCACGATCAACCTCGGTGTCTTGCAGGCCATCGACTGCTCGGGTGCGCAGATCGCCCTCGAGAAGGGCCTCTTCAAGAAGGAGGGGCTCGACGTCAAGACGACGCTGCTGCAGAGCGGCGCGCAGTCGATCGACAAGCTCAACAACGGTGAGCTCGACATGTCCTTCGGCAACTGGGTGTCGTTCATCAAGGCACAGCAGAAGGGCGTCATCGACCTGAGGTTCATCGGCGAGGCCTACGTCTCCACGCCGAACAGCAACTTCGCCCTCGTCACCTCCCCCGACTCGGGCATCAACAGCGTGAAGGACCTCGAGGGCCAGCCCATCGCGGTCAACGCGCCGGGCAACATCAACGAGCTGCTCATCCGCGCGGTCTTCGAGGCCAACGACGTCCCGTTCGACGCGAACAAGCTGACCCCGATGGCCTTCCCGGCCATGGCGCCGGCACTGCAGGGGGGCCAGGTCAAGGCGGCGTCCCTGATCGACCCGTTCGTCGTCGCGGCGCAGAAGGACATCGGCGGGAAGATCGTGGTCGACCTGACCGGCCAAGGCCCGACCAAGGACTTCCCGGTCTCCGGCTACGCAACGACCTCGAAGTTCGCCAAGGAGAACCCGAACACGGTCGCGGCGTTCCAGCGGGCGCTGCTGAAGGGCCAGCAGCTGGCCGGCGACCGCAAGAACGTCGAGGAGGCACTGCCGAAGTTCGCGGGCATGCCCCCGGAGACGGCGGCGATCGTCCGGTACGGGACGTTCCCGACCACGATCGACAAGAAGCGCCTCCAGCGCGTCGCCGACCTGCTCGCGTCCTACCAGATGATGCCCAACAAGATGGACGTCACCAAGCTGGTCATCCCCTACGCGACGTCGAGTAGTTAGCAGTCGTCGGTCCGATGTCCCGAATAGCGCGGAACATCGTTGGAACGGTCGGCGTGCTCGCGATCTGCGAGCTCGTCGGCCGTTCCGGCCTGGTGAACCCCAAGTTCCTGCCGCCGCCGTCGATCATCGGCGCGCGGCTGGTCGAGATGTTCAACGACCGCGGCTTCTCCCTCGACCTGACGCAGTCGTTGCTCTCCTGGGCGATGGCACTCGCCCTCGCCGTCGGACTCGCGGTGCCCATCGGGATCGTGTTCGGCAGCATGCCGCTGGTCCGCTCGGCGTTCAGCATCGTCGTCGAGTTCGTGCGGCCCATCCCGTCGGTGGCACTGATCCCCCTGGCCGCCATCGTCATCAAGACGAACCCCGAGGTGAAGATCTCGCTGGCCGCGTTCGCCGCGGTCTGGCCGATCCTGTTCAACACGATGCACGCGATGGCCGACATCGAGCCGGTGCAGATCAACACGGCACGGGCGTTCAACGTCGGCCGGGTCCGCACGCTGTTCTCGGTGAAGCTGCCCAGCATCACACCGTTCGTGTTCACCGGGATCCGGATCTCGGCGAGCGTCGCGCTGATCGTGCTCATCTCGACGGAGATCCTCGCCGGTGGCGGCCGGGACTCCGAGGAGCTGTGGGA
Source organism: Actinophytocola sp. (assembly GCF_045807065.1). Taxonomy (GTDB): domain Bacteria; phylum Actinomycetota; class Actinomycetes; order Mycobacteriales; family Pseudonocardiaceae; genus Actinophytocola. Next base: position 2,123 of record NZ_JBJMIE010000492.1, read on the forward strand.
GCGCGGCGGCCTCGGCACCTACGTGGCCACCATGAGCGGCGCCACCCGGATGGACGTCGCGATCGCGGCCACGTTCGTGGCCGGCTTGTTCGGCGTGATCGTCAACATGATCTTCACGAGGATCCAGCGGCGCTGGATCAACTGGTCGGACGGAGATCGCGGCCGATGACCGCACTCGACGAGAGAGTGAGCGAGGCCGGGCGCACGCCCGAGCCCGCACGGGCGGCCCGGACGGTCAGCCGCCGCCGGCGTGCCGCCGAGATCGGCGGCAAGTGGGTGGTGCTCGCGGTCTGCGGCGCACAGTGGCAGCTCGCCACGGCATCGGCCCGGCACCCGTACTTCCCCACCCCGGTGGTGATCGGGCAGAAGATGGTCGACATGTGGCTGTCGGGTCCCCCGAGCCACCTGTTCTTCTCGGACCTGGTCGCCGTCGACATCGTGCCGAGCCTGCTCCGGTTGCTCGGCGGATGGGCCGCCGCAGCTGTGATTGGTATCACATTCGGACTGCTGCTCGGTCGGTTCGGGGCGGCCTACGACTATCTCTCCCCCACCCTCAACTTCCTCCGGTCGGTCCCCCCGCCCGCGCTGCTCCCGGTGTTCTTCGTGCTGTTCACCCTCGGCACGCCGATGCAGCTCGCCATGATCATCTTCGGGGTGCTCTGGCCGATCTTGCTCAACTCCATGGACGGTGCCCATACGCTGGACGAAACGGTGGTGGAGACGTCGCGGAGCATGCGGCTCTCCAAGGTCAGGTTCCTCGCCACCGTGGTCTTCCCAGCGGCGTTGCCGAAGATTTTCGCCGGCCTGCGGGTGAGCCTCTCGCTCGCGCTGATCCTCATGGTCATCTCCGAGCTGCAGGGCGGTTTCGACGGCATCGGCTTCCGGATGACCTATGCCCAGCTGACCTACGACATGCCTGGGATGTGGGCCGGAATCGTTCTGCTTGGCATACTCGGATACGTCCTGAACGCACTGCTGCTCGCCGTGCAGAACCGGGTGATCGGCTGGCACACCAGGTCGAAGAGTCTCACCGGGAGGTAGACCGTCCCATGCTGGACGTCACCGGAATCAGTCACACCTACGGTTCGGGCGCGAAGACGCACACCGCGCTCGGGAACATCACCTTCACCGTGGAGAAGGGTGAGATCGTCTGCATCGTCGGCCCGTCCGGCTGCGGCAAGTCCACCCTCCTGCGGGCCATCTCGGGCCTGATGCCCCCCTCGGCCGGCGAGTCGCGGTTCATGGGCAACCCGATCAAGGAAGTCCCGGAGGACCTGGCGTTCGTCTTCCAGGAGTACAGCAAGTCACTCTTCCCCTGGCTCAGCGTGAAGGGCAACGTCGCCTTCCCGCTGAAGGCACGCGGGATGGCACGCAGGGAACGACGCAGGGTCGTCGAGGAGGCGCTCTCCTCGGTCGGGCTCGGCGAGGCGGGCGAGAAGTACCCGTGGCAGCTGTCCGGCGGCATGCAGCAGCGCGTGGCCATCGCCCGCGCGCTCGTCTGCCAGCCGGCCCTGCTGCTGATGGACGAGCCGTTCGCGTCCGTCGACGCCCAGACCCGCGCCGAGCTGGAGGACCTGCTGCTGAGCGTGCGCCGCGAGTACAACACCACGGTGTTGCTCGTCACGCACGACATCGACGAGAGCGTCTACCTGTCCGACCGGGTGCTGGTGCTGTGCAAGGCGCCGAGCACGATCGTCGCGACCATCGACGTGACCCCGCTGGGTCCGGATCGCGACCAGATCACGACGAAGGAGACCGACGAGTTCGTCCATCTGCGCGGCGAGGTGGCCCGTTTGCTGCGTTACGGGCACCTGGACGAAGTCGATGGTCACGGTGTACCCGTCGAAGCGATCGCGGAGTAGACCATGTCCCTGTCCTCAAGGCCGCGCATGGTCGTCGGCATCTCGGGCGCGTCCGGTGCGGTGTACGGAATCCGGTTGCTCGAGGCGCTGCGCAAGGTCGATGTCGAGTCACACCTGGTGATCACCCGCAGCGGCAAGCGGACGATCTACCACGAGACGAACATGAAACTCGAGGACGTCCGTTCCTTAGCGGACGTCTACTACCCCAGCGAGGACATCGGGGCGGCGATCTCGTCCGGCTCGTTCCGGACCATGGGCATGGTCGTGGCGCCGTGCTCGATCCGGTCGCTGTCCGAGATCGCCTACGGCAACACCACGAGCCTGCTCACGCGGGCCTGCGACGTCGCACTCAAGGAGCGCCGCAAGGTGGTCCTGATGCTGCGTGAGACGCCGCTGCGGATGACCCACCTCAAGGCGATGCAGGCCGCGGCCGAGGACGGGGCGCTGATCATGCCACCCGTGCCGGCGTTCTACACACGACCCGGCTCGCTGGACGACATCATCGACCACACCATTGGTCGTGTCCTCGACTACTTCGACATCGAGACGGACCTCGTCCGTCGGTGGGGAGAGGATTAACACCATGCCGGTGGCGCCACGGGAGCGGAGCGAGAGAGCCGCTGCCGGACTGACCGATGAACGGGCTCGGGAGCGAGGTACGGGCGACGAGCGCGTGACGACGGAAGGAGGCGGCCGCGAATGAGCGAAGCGACCCATGCGCCACTGCACGACCTTGGTCTCATCATCGAGACGCTCGACAAGGCCGGGCAGCTGATACGGGTGAAGTCCGAGGTGGACCCCGTGCACCAACTGGCCAGCGTCGCGTCCCACTTCGAGGGACGCGCGCAGGCCGTGCTGTTCGAGAAGGTGCGCGGGCACGAGCACCCGGTGTTCACCGGCCTGTACTGGTCGCGAGCCCTGCTGTCGGAGCTGATCGGCGCGGACGAGAAGAAGCTCGCGTCCCACATCTCCGGCAAGGTCCAGCAGTGGCAGAACGACCCCCACCACAAGGCGGTCGAACCACTGGTCGTCGAGACCGGCCCGGTGCGCGAGTACACCCAGCCGGTCGTCGACCTGTTCAAGCTGCCCATCCCCACGCACGCCGAACGCGACGGCGGCCCGTACATCGACGCGGGCATCGTGGTCGTGAGTGACCCGGAGACCGGCGTGCGGAACGCGTCGATCCAGCGGTTCATGCTGGTCGACCGGGACCGCCTGCACATCAACATCGACGCCGGCCGGCACCTGCAGATGGCCCTGGACCACGCCGAGCGGCGCGGCGAGACGCTGAAGTTCTCGCTGAACATCGGCGTCGGTCCCGGCGTGCACTTCGCGGCCGCGACCCCCGCCGAGGCCGCGCCGCCGGACACCGACGAGCTGGGCATCGCGTCGGTCTTCCACGGCGACCCGATCGAGCTGGTCCGCGGGAACGTGCCCGGTGTCGAGCTGGTCGCGCACGCCCAGTACTCGCTCGAGTGCGAGATCGTGCCGGGCGAGGTAGCCGACGAGGGTCCGTTCGCCGAGGTCACGGGCTACTACGCGAAGGTCGCGCCCCGCCCGGTCGTGCACGTGCTGGCCGTCCACCACCGGGCCAACCCGGTCTTCCAGACCATCATCTGCGGCAAGGAGGTCTGGAACTCGGCGGGCGTGCTCGGCGAGGCCAGCGTCCTCGGCTCGGTGAGCAAGCAGGTGCCGGGCGTCAAGGACGTGTACTTCTCCCACGGCGGCTGCGGCTTCTACCACGCCGTGGTGCAGATCTCGCAGAAGCGGGCGGGCTGGGCGCAGATGGCGGTGCTGTCGGCGTTCGCGGCGTTCCCGCCGCTGAAGATGGTCACGGTCGTGGACGACGACGTGGACATCCGCAACGCGTCCGACGTGGAGTGGGCGCTGACCACCCGGCTGGACCCGACGACCGGCGTGATCATCGTGCCGGCGGCGTTCGGGCACGGACTCAACCCCACCTTCCCGAACTACTTCGGCGCGAAGATCGGCTTCAACGCGACCCACCCGTTCCCGAAGACGTACTCCTACGAGCGGGTGCGGCTCAAGGAGTACTCGATCGACGGGCTGGAGATCGAGATCCCGGAGCCCGTGCCGCCCACACAGTCTCTGGTGGACAGGTGGACGGCCGCCGAGCGCGCCGAGCGCGGCAGCCCGACCGACGCCCCGAAGAAGAGTTCCGGCGCGGCCACGTAGACGGACGAAGAACGGGGCGCCTCCCTCGGGAAGCGCCCCGTTCTCGTCTGTGCTCAGGTGGTCGAGCCGTCCGGTGGTCCGAAGCACTGCACCAGCTTCGGGTCGGCGTACGCGTAGCCCTGCTTCTCGCCCTCGCCCGGGCAGCTCTGCAGGTCGGTGGTGCCGGTGAGGATCTTCGTCACCATGAAGGTCGCGCCCGGGTCGCCGCAGTCGACCCGCTTGTCCGCGTCGCCCTGCACGAAGCACTCGCCTTCCTTGGCGTTCAGGGTGAGGCAGAGCAGCAGGTCGTCGCTCCCGCCGGTCTCGGTGTAGGAGACGTAGTCACCCTCCGGGCACTTCGCGCCGGCGTCGTCGTGGGTCGCCGCGACCTTGTAGACCGCGTCCTTGTTGTTGCAGTCGATCTTCTCGACGTCGGCGTCGGTCGAGCCGACGCTGTTCACCTTGATGCAGTCGCCGACCTGCGAGTTGGACGGCGCGGTGCCCCAGTTCTTCCACACGAAGAAGCCGATGACACCGAGGATGACCA
>NZ_JBJMIE010000493.1:0-6433 GCF_045807065.1 Actinophytocola sp.
CCGGGACCTGCTGCTCAGCTGTGGTGCCGCGCTCCACCACCTGCGGGTGGCGCTGGCGGCGGCGGGCTGGGAGACGGACGTCCACTACCTGCCCAACGAGCACGATCCCGACCACCTGGCCACGGTGGAGACACGGCCGAGGGAGCCTGGCGACGACGACGTCGCTCTCGCCGGCGCGATCCCCCGGCGCCGGACGGACCGTCGCCGCTTCACGTCGTGGGAGGTGCCGGGCGAGCACCTCGACCTGTTGGTGCGCCGGGCCACGCGCGCGGGCGCGCTGCTGGTGCCCGTCACCGACGGTGCGACCCGCTGGACGCTGACGCGTGCCATCGACGCCGCCGCCCGCCAGCAGGCCGACAACCCGGACTACCAGTCCGAGCTGGCCAGGTGGAGCAGGAGCAGCCTCGCCGCCCAGGACGGTGTGCCCGCCGCCAGCGGCGCACGGACGCCCACCCGGCACGACGACACGGCGATGCGCACATTTCCCGGTGGCACGCTGGAGAACGCACCCACCGGCCGCGGCGAGGACGACCGCGGCGAACTACTCGTGCTCGCCACCCTGGACGACGACCCCGCGTCGGTGCTGCGCGCCGGTGAGGCGGCCAGCGCCGCGCTGCTGACGGCGACCGACCTCGGTCTGGCAACGTGTCCGCTCTCGCAGCCGCTCGAGGTCGCCGACACCCGCGCCACCATCCGGGACCAGCTGCTCGACGGCGCTGCCCACCCCCACCTGATCCTGCGCGTCGGCTGGGCACCCACCTCCGCGCCACCGCTACCCCGCAGCCCGGTCCGCCGGACCGAGGACACGGTCGGCCGCCTGCCGGGCGCACGCCTGTACGAAGAGTGAGAACCACGGCAGTTCGCCGCGGAAGCAACGAATCCGGACGCGTCGGCCGGGCTCTGCCCACGACCCGCCCGAGCACCACGCCTTCGGTGTCGGCAACGGGGTGATGGCACTCGCCGGGATCGCCGTGGGGAACGGCTCGCTGACCGGCCTGTCTCCGCATGGCCGTCACGGTGTCCGGCGGCGCTTGGCTCGCGAGTAGCCGAAAGGCCATGCCGGCAGGGACTTTCGCCGCTGTGCCGCCCGGCGCCGCGCGCCGATGGTGGAGGTATGGCAGCCGACTACGACACCAGGTCGATCTCCCCCGTGTGGCAACGGCATCGGGCCGCCCGCACGGTCGCCGGCCGGGCACGTGACGTGAAGGATCTCGCGGAGCTCCTCGGCATGTTGGGGCTGACCGCGGCGGAGGGGCGCGTGCCTCCGGCGGAGTCCCCGGACGAACCCCCCGGGCCCGCGCGACGGACTCCCCTGGTCACGCTGGATCCGATGAGCGCCTGCCGGCTCCGCAACCTGCTCCGTGACGGCAAGGCGCACCGGACCGGACGGTCCGCGACACCTCGGTGATCGCCGGCGCGGGCCCGGTCGTCGATCAGGGACCAACGTTGACGACAAGAGGGACCTTGGACTCCAGATCACGGCGGTCCGGACACCGAGACTGATATCGAAACCAAGTGAAAGGGAGGCAAGCGATGTCCATCAAGGACAGCCCGCAGCAGCACAAGAACATCCCGGTCCAGCGGACAGCCGAAGCACCGGTCTCGGCCACCGTGTCGGCCGCCGCCGGTCCCGTCGCGGCCGTGCTGCGCGTCGTGACGGGTCTTGTCTTCGTCTGGGCGTTCGTGGACAAGGTGTTCGGTCTGGGCTACGCCACCCCCGCCAAGGGCGCGTGGATCAACGGCGGCTCGCCCACCAAGGGTTTCCTCGGCAGCCTCGACCACGGTCCGTTCGCCGACATGTTCCGTTCCTGGGCCGGCGCGGGCTTCGCGGACTGGCTGTTCATGCTCGCCCTCGCCGGCGTCGGCGTCGCCGTCGTGCTCGGCATCGGAATGCGGATCGCCGCGGTGTCCGGCGCGCTGTTGATGCTGCTGATGTGGGCCGCCGAGTGGCCGCTCGCCCGGTTCACCGACGCGGGCCAGCCGACCATGTCGACCAACCCCATCATCGACTACCACATCATCTACGGCCTCGTACTCATCACGCTGGCACTCATCGCCGCCGGCAACACCTGGGGCCTCGGCAGGACCTGGGCCAACCTTGACATCGTCAAGAAGTACCCGTGGCTGCGCTGAGCACCCGACACATCCAACCGGTTCCGCCGGTCACCGGATCACGGTGGCCGGCGGAGCCACGAGCAGGCCGAAACCAGGCGGACGAAGGCCGGTGACCGAGACCCTGACCGCACCACTGGACCAGGAACCCCTGTCATCCCCTGTCCGGCAAGGACTTTGGTCCCTGCACATCTGGCCTTTTCGGCACTGATCGCGGAGAGCACGCCGCCGCATGCTGGCAACTGACATCCTTCACACCTCTACCAGGAGAGCCCGGATGGACGCGTTGGACCTCGCGCGGTGGCAGTTCGGCATCACCACCGTGTACCACTTCATCTTCGTGCCGCTGACGATCGGACTGTCCTTTCTGGTCGCCGGGAAGCAGACCGCCTGGGTGCGCACGAAGAACGAGCGGTACCTGCGCATGACCAAGTTCTGGGGGAAGCTGTTTCTCATCAACTTCGCCATGGGCGTGGTCACCGGGATCGTGCAGGAGTTCCAGTTCGGCATGAACTGGAGCGACTACAGCCGCTTCGTCGGGGACATCTTCGGCGCGCCGCTCGCGATCGAGGGACTGCTGGCGTTCTTCCTGGAGTCCACGTTCCTCGGCCTGTGGATCTTCGGCTGGGACCGGCTGCCGAAGAAACTGCACCTGGCCGCCATCTGGCTCGCCGCCACCGGAACCGTGCTCTCCGCGTACTTCATCCTCGCCGCGAACTCGTGGATGCAGCACCCGGTCGGCTACCGGGTCAACGGCACCACCGGCCGCGCCGAGCTGACCGACTTCGGCGCCGTGCTCACCAACTCCACCGCGGTCGGCGCCTTCTTCCACACGATCACCGCGTGCTTCGTCACCGCGGGCATCTTCGTCGTGGGGATCAGCGCGTGGCAGCTGCGCCGCAAGAAGGCCGACGAGGTCTTCCGGCCCTCGCTGAAGATGGCGCTCGTCACCGTGCTCGTCGCGAGCCTCGGCGTGGTGGTCAGCGGTGACCTGCAGGCCAGGTTGATGACCGAGCAGCAGCCGATGAAGATGGCCGCCGCGGAAGCCCTGTGGGACACGGTGAGCCCGGCCTCGTTCTCGCTGTTCACCGTCGGCACGCTCGACGGCTCGAAAGAGGTGTGGAGCCTGCGGGTGCCCGGCGTGCTGTCGTTCATGGCCACCGGCCACTTCGACGGCACCGTCGAGGGCATCAACGACCTCCAGGCCGCACAGGAGAAGGCCCACGGCACTGGCGACTACCGCCCCGACATCCCCGTCACCTACTGGACGTTCCGCCTCATGATCGGCCTCGGGATGCTGATGGGCCTGCTGTCCCTGCTCGGGCTGTGGCTGCTCCGCCGCCCACGGATCCCGCGCTGGTTCACCGTCGCGGCCGTCGCCTCACTCGCGCTGCCGACACTGGCCAACAGCGTCGGCTGGATCTTCACCGAGATGGGCCGCCAACCCTGGGCCGTGTTCGGGCTGATGACCACCGCAGACGGCGTCTCCCCCACCGTCTCCGCCGGCACGGTGCTCACCTCGCTGATCGTGTTCACCCTGCTGTACGGCGTGCTCGCGGTCGCCGACGGCGTGCTGATGTACCGCTACGCCAAGGCCGGTCCACCCGATCCCGCACCAGCGGAGTCCGCTGTGGACACCGACGAGTCCGCCCCCGTGTTCGCGTACTGACCTGGAGAACTCCGATGGCTCTCACCGACATCTGGTTCCTGCTGATCGCGGTGCTGTGGACCGGCTACTTCGTCCTCGAAGGGTTCGACTTCGGCGTCGGCATGCTGCTGCGCGTGCTGTCCCGGGACAACACCGACCGCCGCGTGCTCATCAACACCATCGGCCCCGTCTGGGACGGCAACGAGGTCTGGCTGCTCGTCGCCGGCGGCGCCACCTTCGCCGCGTTCCCGCTCTGGTACGCCAGCCTGTTCTCCGGCTTCTACCTGGCGCTGCTGGTGATCCTCGTCGCCCTGATCGTGCGCGGCGTCGCGTTCGAGTTCCGCGGCAAGATCGACAGCGACCGCTGGCGCCGCGGCTGGGACATCGCGATCATGACCGGCTCCGCGGTGCCCGCGCTGCTGTGGGGTGTCGCGTTCGGCAACATCGTCCGCGGCGTGCCCCTCGACGCCGACCACAACTTCACCGGCACCTTCTTCACACTGCTCAACCCCTATGCGCTGCTCGGCGGCCTGACCACCCTGAGCGTGTTCGCCTTCCACGGCGCGGTGTTCGTCGCGCTCAGGACCGAGGGCGAGGTGCGGGCCCGCGCCAAGGGCCTCACCCTGCCCCTGGGTGGCGCGGCGATCCTGCTCGGCGCGTCGTTCCTGTTCTGGACCCAACTCGCCCACGGCACGGGGTGGACCTGGGTGCCGGTCACGGTCGCCGCGGTCGCGCTCATGGCGGCCGTCACCGCCGCCTACACCGGCCGCGAGGGCTGGGCGTTCACCGGGACCGCGCTCACCATCATCGCGACCACGGTCGCGTTGTTCGGCGCGCTGTACCCCGACGTCCTGCCCGCCAGCAACGACGCGGCCAACAGCCTCACCACCACCAACGCGTCGTCGACGCCGTACACCCTGCAGATCATGACCTGGGTCGCGGTGTTCTTCACCCCCGTCGTGCTCGCCTACCAGGCGTGGACGTACTGGGTGTTCCGCAAGCGGGTCAGCCGGGCGCACATCCCGGCCGGCCAGGGCCTCGTCGCGGAACGGTCGTGAAGCCGCTCGACCCGCGCCTCCTCCGGCACGCCGCCGCGGCCCGCCCGTTCATCCTGGTCTGCGCGCTGCTGGGCCTGGTGACCGCGGGCCTCGTGGTGGCACAGGCCGACCTGCTCGCCGGCGTCATCACCGACGCTTTCCTCGGCGGCGCGGGCCTCGCGGCGTTGGCCGTTCCCATCGGACTGGTCGCCGCCGTGGTGCTCGCCCGCGCGGCGACGGCATGGCTCGCCGAGTCCGCGGCCCACCGCGCCTCGGCCACCGTGCTGAGCCAGCTCCGGGCCGCGGTCGTCGACAAGGCACTCGCGCTGGGCCACCACCGGCTCACGCCGCTGCGCGCGGGCTCCGAGCAGCGTTCGCGCGGTGGTTCCGTGCCCGCGGCTCGCTCCGCTCACGGGCGCCGCGGCGACCGGTCGCCCGCCGAGCTGGCGACTCTCGCCACCCGCGGGGTCGACCGGCTCGACGGCTACTTCGCCCGGTACCTGCCACAGCTGCTGATCGCGGCCATCGTGCCCGCGGTGATCGCGGGCCGCATCCTGCTCGCCGACTGGGTCGCCGCGCTGATCGTCGGGCTCACCATCCCGCTGGTCCCCCTGTTCATGATCCTCATCGGCCGCTACACCGAGCGGGGCGTGCGGCGCCAGTGGCGGACGCTGTCCGTGCTGGGCAACCACTTCGTCGATCTGGTCGCCGGGCTCGCGGTGCTCACCGCGTTCGGCCGGGCCAAGACCCAGCGGCGCACGCTGGCCGAGATCACCCGTACCTACCGCCGGCAGACCATGCGCACGCTGCGCGTCGCGTTCCTGTCCGCGCTCGTGCTCGAGCTGCTCGCGACGCTGTCGGTGGCCGTGGTCGCGGTGTCGGTCGGGCTGCGGCTCGTGGCCGGCGACCTCGACCTGCACACCGCGCTCGTCGTGCTGGTCCTCGCACCGGAGGTGTACCTGCCGCTGCGTGCGGTCGGCGCCCGGTTCCACGACAGCGCGGAGGGTGTGGCCGCGGCCGAGGAGATCCTGGCGCTGCTGGACGAGTCCGGCGCGGCGACCGGGACCCGGGCACCGGCACCCGACCCGTCCCGCGTGCCGCTGCGGCTGTGCGAGGTCACCGTCACCGGCCGGTCCGGCCCCGTGCTCGACCGGTTCTCCCTCACCGTCGCACCCGGCGAGGTCGTCGGCGTGACCGGACCCAGCGGGGTGGGCAAGTCGACGCTGCTCGACCTGCTGCTCGGCTGGTACCCGCCGGACGCCGGGCACGTGTACGTGGACGGCGTCGACCTCGCCGACCTCGACCGCGACGCGTGGCAGTCGCGCATCGCGTGGGTGCCGCAGCGACCGCGGCTCGTGACCGGCACGGTGGCCGACAACATCCGCCTCGGCGCGCCCGCGGCGACCGACGCGGAGGTCGCGGCGGCCGCCGACGCCGCGGCGTTGGACGTGCCGCTGTCCACCCAGGTCGGTGAGCTGGGCGCGGGCCTGTCGACGGGGCAGCGGCGGCGGGTCGCGCTCGCCCGCGCCGTGCTGCTCGATCGCCCGCTGCTGGTCCTCGACGAACCCACCGAGGGTGTCGACGCGGAGACCGAGCAGGCGATCCTCGACCGGCTGCCCGCTCTCCTGGCCGGCCG
>NZ_JBJMIE010000494.1:0-10048 GCF_045807065.1 Actinophytocola sp.
CCGACCCGCCCGTGCTCACCTCAGCCGGTGGCGGCGCCGACCAGGCGACGCCCCGGCCGCTTCCCGTCCAGCGCGGGACGGGCGGTGCCCGGCCCGCCGAGGCGGAAGCCCACCCCGCGGACGGTGATGATCCAGTCCCGGTCGCCGAGCTTGTTGCGCAGGCTGTTGACGTGGGTGTCGATCGTCCGGCCGGTGGTCGTCCACCGGTCGTGCCACACCAGTGTCATCAGCTCCTTGCGGCTGAACACCACGTTCGGCTTGCACACCAGGACCTTCAGCAGGTCGAACTCCTTGCGGGTCAACCGGAGCGGCCGGTCCTCGAGCCAGGCCTGCCGTGCGGTGCAGTCGACCCGCAGCGGCCCGTGCACGAGCGTGCCGGACTCGAACCGCGTCGACCGCACGCGGCGGGCGAGCGCCTCGATCCGCGCGGTCAGCTCGCGCACGCCGTACGGCTTGCCGAGGCAGTCGTCCGCGCCGGCCTGCAGCGCCAACACCGTGTCCAGCTCACCGCGGCGCTCGCTGGCCGCGATGACCAGGACGTCCGACATGGCGCGAATCGCCTGGCACACCTGTAAACCATCCATGTCGGGCAGGCACAGGTCGAGCAACACGAGATCTGCCAGGTGATACGCCTTCAGTGCCTCTCGACCCGTGGCGACGCTGTCGGCGTCATGACCGTGCCGTCGCAGTTCACGCACGACGGCCTTGGCGAGCGCGGGGTCGTCATCCACCACAAGTACCCGCATCATGGCATCCTCCGAGAAAATGATCGAATGCATGATTCGTGCATGCGGACTAGCGATCCTCCCAGTGAGTTCGGGAATGCGTGCTCTCATTCCCACACAAAACAACTAGTACCACAACCATTCACAGAATGCCTACCCGGTCCCGAGCCGGGACGACAGCGCCGCCGGCCCGCCCTGTGCATGGTCGCCGCGATCGTCACTGCCCACGGCGGCACCACGCCCGTGCGCTCCGCCTCCTCGGCCGATCGCGCACGGCTCGGGTTGCGCACCACGTCTCCCAGGCGGGAGTTTCGGTCAGTGCCCGCGTCGGGCGGGCAGTGCGGTGTGGCCGTTGGACAGGAACGTGCGCAGGGTCGCCAGCTCCGCCACCGGCACCGCGAGACTCAGCTCGGGGAAGCGCTCGAACAGTGCCGGCAGGGCGATCTCGGCCTCCAGCCGGGCCAGCGGGGCACCGAGGCAGTGGTGGACGCCGTGCCCGAAGGCGAGGTGCTGTTTGACGGCCCGGGCGGGATCGAACTCGTCGGCCGTGTCGCCGTAGTAGGCGGGGTCGCGGCCGGCGGCGCCGAAGCAGGCGAGGATCGCCTCGCCCCGGGGGATGACGGTGCCGTCCACGTCGATGTCCTCGATGGCGTAGCGCAGCGGGAGGTACGGCACGGGTGCCTGCCAACGCAGCGTCTCCTCCACCACGTCGCTCCACGACCGCTGCCCCGCGCGCACGAGGTCGAGCTCCCCCGGCCGGCTCAGCAGTGCCGTGATCGCGTGGTCGAGCAGGTTCACCGTCGTCTCGTGACCGGCCGAGAGCATCAGGATCAGGGTGTCCACCAGCTCGGTCTCGTTCAGCGCGCCGTCCCGGTCGTCGTGGGCGGTGATCAGCGCGGTGGTGAGGTCGTCCGCGGGTGCCTCGCGCCTGCGTGCCACGAGGTCGGTGAGCAGCTGGTACAGCGTGGCGTTGTTGGCCTGCGCCTGCTCGGCGGTGATCGTCGAGTCGAACAACATGTCCACCACCGCGCGGATCCCGTCACGCTGGTCCTCAGGCACTCCGAACAGCTGGCAGATGACCTCGATCGGCAACGGGTAGGCGTACCGCGCGCGCAGGTCGACCGGCTCGGGCAGCCGCTCGATGGTGTCGAGCAGCTGCTGGGTGATCCGCTCGATCCGGGGCCGCATCGCGGCGACGCGCCGGCCGGTGAAGGCGGCCGACACCAGGGACCGCAGCCGCCGGTGGTCGGGGCCGTAGGCGGTGAACATGTTCCGCACCGAGACCCAGATGCGCAGCGGCCAGTCCTCGGCGATCTCGCCGTTGACGTACGCCGCCCAGTGCTGCTCGGCGTCCTTCGACACCCGTGGGTCGGCGAGCAGCCGGCGCAGCGGTTCGTGGCCGCTCACCGCCCACGCCCGCACGCCGCCCGGCAGCTCCACCGGCGTCGCCTTTCCCCGGGCCCGCAACCGGGTCCCTTCGGCGTGGATGTCCGAACCACTGGCATCAAGCGGAAGAACCCCAGTCATGCGCACGTCCTCGATTCGTGCTCGCGTGGCAAACAACCAACCCCTCGATACTCGCAGAATCCGGTGGCACGGGGGAATCTCCCCGATGCCTGTCGTCCAGCGACGCGGAACACGCGATCAAGGCGGTCCTGTCGGGCGCACCGACCCCGGGACGCCTTCGTCGGGGAGGAGTGCCGACATCACGGCCAGGCGTTGACTGGGTGTCAACGTGGGTGACGATCTGACATCGATGACCAGGAAGTGGCAAGATGCCGCCATGGTCGGGACCGATGATGTTTACAAGTCACCCACAACGGGGGCGACCAGGGGTTCCGCGGGCCGGGGCCATCAGCGGCGTCGGCAGCGGCTGTCCGCCCGCGAGGTCACGCTGGGTGTGCTGTTCTGCGTGCCCGCGCTCGCCGGGTTGGGCACGTTCGTGATCTTCCCGCTGTTCCAGGCGGTCTTCCTGTCGACGCGGGGCACCGACATCAACGGCAACCCGTCCCGTTCGGTCGGTGTGGACAACTTCGCCGCCCTCTTCACCCCCGAGTTCGGGACGATCCTGCTGCAGACGTTGCTGTTCACGGTGTTCGTGGTGGTGGTCGGGCTGGTGCTGCCGCTCGCGCTGGCCGTGCCGCTGTCCCAGCGGCTGCCCGGCATGCGCCTGTTCCGCACCCTGTTCACGCTGCCGTTCGCCTACTCGGCGTCCGCGGCGAGCGTGGTCTGGCTGCTGATGCTCGACCCGTCGATGTCCCCGGTCAACTGGGCGCTGCGCCTGTTCGGGATCGCCGCGCCCGGCTGGACCACCGAGTCGCCGTGGCCGCTGGTCACCGTGGCGTGGGCGACGGTGTGGGTGGTGGCCGGGTTCAACCTGCTGGTGCTCTCCGCCGGGCTCGCCGGCGTCGACCAAGAGGTCCTGGAGGCCGCCCGGATCGACGGGGCCACCGGGTTCCGCAACTTCTTCGGCGTCGTCCTGCCGATGATCTCCCCGAACGTCTTCTTCGTGGTGGTCACCACGACGCTCACCGCGCTGCAGGCGCTCGGGCAGGTGCAGGTGATGACCGACGGCGGGCCCAACGGCAGCACCACGACGCTGGTGTTCGCCATCTACCACAACGCCTTCGAGTACGGGAACAACGACTACGGCCTGGCCAGCGCGCAGGGCCTGGTACTGCTGATCATCGGGATCGCGCTGGCCGCGGTCCAGTTCGGCGTGATCGAGAGGCGGGTGCACTACCGGTGACCCAGACGACCACCGCTGTCGCGCCCGCGCCGCCCCGGGCGAGCACGGCACAGGCACGGCGCAGGAGGCGCTCCCCGGGACAACCGTCGGCCCCGGTCGGCGTTCTCACCTACGTGTGGTTCGGGCTGGCGGCGATCGTGCTGCTGTTCCCGGTGCTGCTGACCGTGGTGGGCGGCTTCCTGCCGGAGGGACAGCTCGTCCGGCAGCCGCCCGGGTTGGTCAGCGGCACGTACTCGTTCGACAACTACGTGGCCGCGTGGCGGCAGACGGTGGTGCCGCTGCTGCCGGCGTTCACCAACTCGTTGTTCGTCGGCGTGCTGATCATGCTGGGCCATCTGGTGACGTCGTGCCTGGCCGCCTACGCGCTCGTGTTCGTCCGGATGCCGCTGCGCAAGCCGGTCTTCTGGCTGTTCATGGCCACGATCATGGTGCCCTACGAGGCGATCGTGGTGCCCAACGCGCTGTTCGTCCGCAGCATGGGCATCGAGAACAGCCAGTGGAGCCTCGTGCTCCCGTTCCTGGCCAACGGTTTCGGCGTGTTCCTGATGCGCCAGGCGTTCCGCCAGTTCCCCGACGAGCTGCGGCAGGCCGCGCTCATCGACGGCGCCGGGCACCTGCGGTTCCTGTTCACGATCGTGCTGCCCGCGGTGCGGCCGTCGTTGACCGCGCTGTCGGTGTGGTCGTTCCTGCAGGGCTGGAACATGTACTTCTGGCCGCTGATCATCTCCTCGTCGAACAACTCGATGAACACGCTGCAGACCGCCGTGTTCGCGTTGAAGAACAACGGCAACGGCACACAGCAGGCGCTGGTGCTGGCCGGTGTGACGATCACGCTCGTGCCCACGCTGCTGCTGGTGGTCTTCGGGCAGCGCTGGCTCGTCCGCGGCTTCATGGCCGGGGCCGTGAAATGACTCCACTGTGGACCACAGGGACCACGGTGCGGGAACGCTGCGACAGGAAGGAAGAACCGTGCGGATAACTTCGCGTCGGCGCATCGGCGCGCTGGCAGCCGCGCTCGCGCTGGCCGTCACCGCCTCGGCGTGCACGTCGGCGGCGACCTCGGGAGACTCGTCCGGTGGCGGGGATGCCGCCGCGCCGGGCAAGGACGCGCTCGACGGCAAGGGCGAGGTCGGCATCACGTTCTGGCACGGGATGAGCGGCACCAACGGCGCGGCGCTGCAGTCGCTGGTCGACCAGTTCAACAGCCAGCACCAGGGCAAGATCAAGGTGACGCTGAACTACAAGGGGCAGTACGACAACGTGCTCGCCTCGTACAAGAACGCCTCGACCAAGCAGCGGCCCGACATGCTGCAGATGTACGACATCGGCACCCGCTACATGATCGACTCCAGGACGATCATGCCGATGCAGTCCTTCATCGACGTCGACCACCACGACGTGTCCGACCTGCAGCCGAACATCGCCGGGTACTACACCGTCGACGACAAGCTGTACTCGATGCCGTTCAACACCTCGATGCCGCTGATGTACGTCAACCGGGAGGCGTTCCAGAAGGCCGGCCTCGACCCGGACAAGCCGCCGACCACGCTCGACGAGATCATGGCCGCCGCCAGGAAGATCAAGGCAACCCCCGGTGAGACGGTGCAGTACGGCTTCGGCGCCTCCCTCTACGGCTGGTTCGCCGAGCAGTGGAACGCGGTCGCCGACCAGACGCTGTGCGACGCGGACAACGGCAGGACAGGCCGGGCCGAGAAGGCCACCATCGTCAACGACACGAACCTCAAGCTCGTGCGGTGGTGGCAGCAGATGGTCAACGAGGGCCTCGCGATGAAGCTGGACAGCAACACCGACAACGGCGACAACGCCTTCAGCTCCGGCACCGTCGCGATGAGCCTCGAGTCCACCGGCTCGCTCGGCACCTTCACCGCGGGCGCCGCCGCGTCGAAGAACCCGTTCACGGTCGGCACCGGCTTCTACCCGAAGGTCAGCGCGGACGACGACGGCGGCCCGATCATCGGTGGCGCCTCGCTGTGGATCGTGAACAAGAAGGACCCGGCCAGGGAACGCGCCGCCTGGGAACTGGTGAAGTTCCTCTCCAGCAAGCAGACCCAGGTCACCTGGCACACCAAGACCGGGTACTTCCCGATCAGCAAGGCGGCGCTGGACGACCCGGCGGACAAGCAGTGGGTCAGCCAGAAGCCCCAGTTCGCCACGGCCATCGAGCAGCTGCGCGGCACGAAGCTGACCCACGCGACGCAGGGCTGCTCGGTCGGCGAGATGCCCAACGTCCGCAAGGACGTCGAGACCGCCCTCCAGGCGGCCGTCCTCCAGGGCACCGACGCCGAGAAGGCACTCACCGACGCACAGAACGCGGCCAACAAACAGATCGCCGACTACAACGACAAACTCGGCGGCTGACACCGCGAACCCGGGCCGGGTCGCCCCGTGGTGACGAGGCGACCCGGCCGACGCGGGCCGTGAAGCCGATCTTTCCCGCGCACCTCCGATGGCAGGCCTACTCGACCACGCAGCCGTGGACCGGCGGAACCGGCCGTTCCACACCGCTTCCGCTCCCCCGCCCGATCGACGGAGTCAGCACAGGTCCACCTGTCCCGCCACTCGGGTGCGGCACCCGCTCGAGTGGCGTGCCGTTCGGCGTCGTTGAAGAATGGCTGGCGGTCGAACAACCGCTCATCTCCACAGAAGGGAGCTGGGTGAACACCGGCGAGGAGCGGCCGCACCGTGGCATCGACAGAGACATTCACCCAGTCGGACAGGGTCGCGGTGTTGGACGTGGGTTGTTTCAGCGCCCATCTGCTCGTCGTGGAGCGAAGTCCCTCCCGCAGGGTCGCCTCGTGCAAGGTTCGGCTTCGGCTGGATCGGGTGATCGACGGGCACGGGCGCATCACCGCGCCCGGAGTCGACCAGATCAGCCGGGCCGTGCACACCGTCGGGCAGCGGTTGTGGAAGGTGCCGATCAGGACGTTCCTGCCATTCGCGACCTCGTCGGTGCGCGATGCCGCCAACGCCGCTGAGGTGGTGGACACCGTCGCCCGCCGAACCGGGGTCATGCTGCGGTTCCTGTCCGGTGACCACGAGGCCCACCTCGCCTATCGAGCGGCCCGGTACCTGCGCGGGTCCACCGGTCCCCTGGCCGTGCTGGACGTCGGCGGCGGCACCATCGAGATCGCCTACGGCCATGGCGCGCGGCCGGTGTTCACGTCCTCGCTCCCGCTGGGCGCGCGCACCCTCGCCCGCGCCGGCCTGAACGACGACAGCTGCCTCGAAGAGTTCCGCGACCTGCTCCACGAGCGGATCACACGCGAAGTACCACCCGACATCCTGCGCCAGCTGGCCGACGCCCCCACCGTGGGGTGTTCCAAGGTGTTCCAGTCACTGGCCAAGCTCACCGGCACCGACACACTGCGCGCCGCCGACGTGACCGCGTGGATACCGCGCCTCGCCGCGCTGCCACCACACCGACGGGCCGAACTTCCCGGTATCTCCCCACACCGCGCCCACCAGGCACTCGCCGGCGCCGTGGCGGCGGAAGCACTCATGACCGCGACGGGCCACTCGACGGTGGACATCTGCCCGTGGTCGACCCGGGAAGGCGTACTGCTCCACCTGCTCGACGGCACCCGCGAACCTGGACCCGACCACCAGCACCGCCAGGAGTGACGGCAAGCGGAGTCCACCGGCCGCGCGGGCGTCCCCGCCTTCGGGCTTACTCGTCTAGAACGCGAGGCCGGGGACGTCATCGGTCAGGACCGAGAGAACGCCGTCGATGTCGGCCAGGGCCGCGGTGAGGTCCGGTATGGGACCCGCGCCCTGGAGGCTGAGCCACAACGTCACCTCGCCGGCCTCGTCGTGTTGGTCGATGTCCAGCTCGCCGACGGTGAACTTGCGCTTCGTGCACTCGGCCAGCGCCAGCCGGAGCACGCCCCGGCCGTCGGCGTAGGTCAGGCGTAGGCGGGTCTGGGCGTACTTCGACCGCGGCAGCTTCGCCACCAGCGGGGTGAAGGCGAAGACCACCACGAAGTGCGTGACGGCGACCACGATGGCCAGCAGCCACAGCCCGGCGCCGGCGGCCATGCCGACCGCGGTGGTCAGCCACACCACGGCCGCCGTGGTCAGGCCGCGGACGGCGTCGCGGCGGACGAAGATCAGTCCGCCGCCGATGAAGCCGATCCCGGACACGATCTGCGCCGCGATTCGGGACGGGTCCAGTGTGACGTGCTCGCTGAGGACGTCGAAGAAGCCGTACTTCGACACCAGCATGATCAACGCGGCGCCGAGGCCCACCAACGTGTGCGTGCGCAGTCCGGCGCTCTTCTGCCGGACCTCGCGTTCGAGCCCGATCGCGGCCGAGAGCACCAGGGCCAGCCCCAGGTCGAACACCTGCGTCCAGCCCTGACCGGCGGCGTCCGTGAGGGAGGGCAGCGACATCGCCTCAGACTAACGGGGGGCGGCACTCTTCCCGCTCCAACACACGGTGCGCTCGACCACGGCACCCACCTGGCGGCCGCGCCGAACGAGGCGAGCAGCCCTCCGCCGTACGGAGGCGGGTGCTCACGGCACCAGGACGACCTTCCCCCGTGCGTGCCCCCGCTCGACGAGCGCGAGTGCGGCACCGGCCTCGCTCAGCGGCCGGACCTCGGTGACGTGCGGGTCCAGCTCGCCCGCGGCCACCAGCCGGGCCAGCGCGGCCAGCACCCGGGTACTGCGGTCACGCACGACGTCCCGCCCGCCGAGCGCGGCGACCAACGCCTTGTCCGCGACCGAGAACAACCGCTCCGGCGGGACCAGGGTCGCGACCGCACGCAGCGCGTCCCCGCCGACGAGGTCGAACACGCCGTCGACCCCCTGCGGCGCCGCGGCCAGGATCCGGTCCACGACCCCGTCCCCGTAGGCCACGGGAACCGCGCCGAGCGCGGCGACGAACTCGTGCTTGGCCGGGCTCGCGGTCCCCACGACCCGGATCCCTCGCAGCCGGGCGAGCTGCAGCAGCGGCACGCCCACGCCGCCACCCGCCCCGTTCACCAGCAGGGTGGCCCCCGCCGGCAGGGCGAGCTGGGTCAGGGCGTCATACGCGGTGCCGGCCGCGACCGGCAGCACGGCGGCGGCCGCCGGCGACACACCGTCCGGCCGGTGCGCGGCGAAACCGGCGGTGACCAGGGCCTGCTCGGCCCAACCACCGACCATGCCGGGACAACCGCCGAACACCTCGTCCCCCGGCGCGAACCCGGTCACGCCGGGACCGAGCCGCAGGACGGTCCCGGCCACCTCACGACCGAACACCGCGGCACGCAGCTCGCCGTACGAGCCCTCCCGCAACCGCCAGTCGCCCGGGTTCACCCCGGCCGCCCGCACCCGCACGAGCAGCTCCCCCGGCCCGGGCTCCGGCACCGGCACCTCCAGGAAGGACTCCTGCTCCGGGCCACCGACCCGCACGAACCCGTACGCCCGCACGCGCACCTCCACAGCCGAACTCAGCGTCACCGTCATCATCGTCCGGCTCCGACGACTTCGCGGAACAGGTCCGGCGGAGACCTCCGTCAGGCAACCGTCAGGTTCGCGGACGCCGAGTCGTCAGGCACGGGCGGTGTGCTGGGACTCCTTGATCCACGACCGTGAGGAGCTCACCGTCATGGCCGCATCGCTCTACCGGCTCGGCGCCTGGACCTACCGGCGCCGCCGGGCCGTCCTGGTGGCCTGGCTGGCCGTTCTGGTCGGCGTCGGGGCGCTCGCCGCCACCGCGGGCGGCTCGTACGAGGACGACTTCTCGATCCCCGGCTCGCGCGCCCAGCAGACCCTGGACACCGTCACCGAGCGGTTCCCCGCCGCGTCGGGTGCCTCCGCGCAGGTGGTGATCGTCGCGTCCGCCGGCCACGAGGTCGCCGAGCACAGAGCCGTCATCGAGCAGACCCTCGCCGCCGCCGCGAGGGCGCCGCACGTCGCCGGGGTGGTGGACCCGTTCACCGCGGGGACGGTCTCGCCGGACGGTGGCACCGCCCTGGCGAACGTCGCCTACCACGAGAAGCCCGCGCACGTGGACGACAGCACCCGCGAAGCGCTGGCGGACGTGTTCCAACCGGTCCGCGACGCCGGGCTGCGGGTGGAGTTCGGCGGGTCGGCCTACCGCGACAGCTCCCGGAAGAGCGGTCTCGGCGCCGAGACCGCCGGGCTGCTGATCGCACTGGTCGTCCTCGTCAGCACCTTCGGGTCTCTGGTGGCGGCCGGGCTGCCCCTGCTCACCGCGCTGCTCGGGGTGGCTGCGACCGTCACCGGCCTGACCGCGGTCGCGGGCACACTGGCCCTGCCGGCGACCGCGCCGGCCCTGGCCCTCATGCTGGGGCTGGCGGTCGGCATCGACTACGCGTTGTTCATCGTCTCCCGCTACCGGCATGAACGCCTGATCGGCCGCGACGGCGAGGATGCCGCCGGTCGGGCCGTGGGCGCCGCCGGGACCGCGGTCGTCTTCGCCGGGCTGACCGTGGTCATCGCCCTGGCTGGACTGACCGTCGTCGGCGTTCCGCTCCTGGGCGCAATGGGTCTGGCCGCAGCGGGCGCCGTCGCCATCGCCGTTCTGGTCGCCCTCACCCTGTTGCCG
>NZ_JBJMIE010000495.1:0-23220 GCF_045807065.1 Actinophytocola sp.
ACACTCTTTACCTAAACGACCCAAATCCCAACAAGCCCGCCACCGGGTCGGCGCCGGCCGTGCCGGTCAGGGACCGCGCCCTGGCCGACCGGTACAACAGCTCGCCCAGCTGCTCGGCGGACGCGCCCTCCTCGGCGAAGTCGTGCACCGACTCGCGGCGCTCCAGGGCCTCGGACAGCGACATCTCGCGCAGTCCCGGCGCGTCCAGGTCCGGCCGGTACAACGGGAAGCGCGGGCCGTCCGGCGGCGGCTTCACCGCGGGCAGCGGCACCAGGTCCGCGCCCGAGAAGCCGGCGCCCACCGGGTCGTCGTGGCGGCCCAGCCGGCTGCGGGAGTGGAAGAGCAGGTCGTGGGGCGCCCAGGTGACCAGCGCCGGTTCGGTGTCCTCGGCGAAGCGGTCCGCGTCGTCGCCGTGGACGACCATGTCCGCCGCCACCAGGTACGCGATGACCTCGCTGACCAGCATCGGCGCCAGGTTGACCGCGCGGGCGACGTCCATCGTGGTGGTCGTGCGGCCGAGCGCGCCGACCACCCACGAGGCGATCGGGCGGTGCAGCACGACGCGGTGGTGCGACAGCGGCGACTCCAGCATCATCTCGCCCGACCGGTCCCGCAGGAACGCGAAGCGGGACAGGCGGATCGGCGTCGTGGGCGTGAGCTTCGGCAGCTCGAACCGCGCCTTCTGGGTCACCGGGGTGGCCGACAGCAGCGGGGTCGCCGAGTTGCGCAGGCCCAGCGAGCGGACGACGCAGCCGGGCAGGAGGCGGAACATCTCGCGCAGGTCGGCCCAGTCGAGGTCGGTCACGTTGGTGAGCGCGACCGGCCCGAGCGTCATCCGGTGCAGGCTGTCCACGATCGCGGCCACCGGTGCCTCGACGAACACCTCACCCCACCGGGTGAGGAGGTTCAGACCGTCCTCCACCGACTCGATGGCCACGTCCTCGCGGAACGACCAGAGCGGAATGCTCTGGTCGAGGAACAGGGCGCCGGAATCGATGTGCACTGTCGCTCCTCGGCGTGACTCGGGCCGCGCCGCGCAGTTGACACGAAAGGTGGCTATCATAGCGTACTTCCACTCCCCAGACGGCGGCGCTGGACTGTGCCTGGTACCAGGGTTGCGTCTGACTCGCATGAACGACAGTGCGCGCCTCACGGGCTCATCCTCTATTACTCATCACCCGGTTATGACGCCGTCACTATCGGCTGGCCACTCCCGCCGAATACCTTTGTCTTGTCCTGAAACCAATGATCGTCGCATCCCACTGGGGGCTGACCCGGCCGTTCGGCCCGGAAAGCGCGGCGGGTCCGGCGGATAGCGAGGTCGATATGATCGCGAAGTTGGACGCGCTGGCCGCGATGACACACGAGGAGAAACTCAACCTCCTCGCCGCGCTGCTGGAGACGACGGAAATCTCGGATCCGAAGGCGGCGGCGAGCCCGGAGCTCCTGACGCCCCGGACGTCGGCCGAGAACGTCATCTCCGAGCTGCGTTTCGAGTTGCTCGGGCCGCTGGTGATCCGGCACGGCAGCCGCGACGTGGCGCCGAGCGCGCCGAAGCTGCGGCTGATCCTCGCCACCCTGCTGTTCAACGCGAACAAGCCCGTCGGGGCGTCCGCCCTGATCAAGGAGCTGTGGGGGGACGACGCGCCACGCACCGCGCACGCGACCCTGCAGACCTACATGTTCAAGTTGCGCAGGCTCTTCCGGGTGGTGCTCGGGCTCTCGGTCGAGCACGTGACGAACGAGGTGCTGCAGACCTGCTCCGGCGGCTACATCCTGCGGGTCGACCCGCGCCAGCTCGACATCACCGAGTTCGAGCACCTGGTCACGGCCGGCAGCGCGGCCATGCACGCCGGCGACTACGAGCGCGCGGCCGACAGCCTGCGGCGCTCGCTCGCGCTGTGGCGCGGCACCGTCGTGCACCCGGGCCAGTGGGGCACCCAGCTGCGGGCGCAGGTCGCCCGCCTCGAGGAGCGCCGCTTCTACGCCCACACCACCAGGATCGACGCCGACCTGTGCCTCGGCCGGCACCGCGAGACGATCAGCGAGCTGGCCTCGCTCGTCGTCGAGCACCCGCTGCACGAGTCGGCGCACGCGATGCTGATGCTCGCGCTGTACCGCTCCGGCCGCACGTCCGCGGCGCTGGAGGTCTACATGCGCTTCCGCCAGCGCATGCTGCACGAGCTGGGCATCGAGCCCTCCGAACGGATACAGGGCCTGCACATGGCGCTGCTGTCCACCGCGCCGATCCTCGCCAACCGCTCCTTCACCTCGGACATGCTGCTGGACCGGCTGGCACGGGCCGTGCCGGCACGCAACAGGGACAGTTCCCAGCCGGTTACCGGTGGATGACCCACGCCTGCCTATATTCGAAGCCCTGAGGTGCCCCGGAAGGACGCTCGGTCGTCCCACGGGTGCGCTTCGGGGCCAGTGGCGTTTGCGACGCGCACGGAAACGGGGCCGACCCGTGCGGAGGGCGGCCCTCGTTCCAGTAGAACGTCATGCCCGCGCACAGTCAAGTCGTACTCAAGGCAACGTGAGCGATTCACGAGGCGGCAGTGAGCAATCCTTGAGCAGACGATGACCGGCTGCCTTGTTTGTAACCCCCCGGATGGCGCACCTTTGTGGTGAGCGGGAAACGCTCCCACTCCGCCCCACCGGAGTGGCGCCAAGGAGGCTCCCATGACCACCACCATGGCCGAGGTTCCCAACTTCGACGGCGTTCCACACGGCGCCCCGGTCGAGAACAGACCGTGAGGCCGCCATGTCGGAAGCACACTTAGACGCACTCCCGACCACTGTCGGCTCGTTCTCCTGCTACGTGTTCACCAGCGACGGACGGTTGCTGCTGACCATGCGGGGACACGCGAAGAAGACCTGGTCCGGCGTGTGGGCCAACTCCTGCTACGGGCATCCGGCTCCCGGCGAGACACTCCCCGAAGCGGTGTCCCGCACCCTGCGGGACGAGCTGGGGCTCACGGCGCGGGCGGAGCTGATCCTGCCTGCGTCCCGACACGGGATGCGCGCCGACGGCGTGCTCACCGGTGAGCTCTGCCCGGTCTACCGGGTGGTGACCGACGAGCCGCCGCGCCCGGACCCCGTCGAGGTCGGCGACTTCGAATGGGTCCGGTGGGCCGAGTTCGTCTACGCCGTCGCCACCGGTGACGTCACCGTGTCGCCGTGGTGTCCACCGCAGGTGAACGAGCTGTCCGCGCTGGGCGACGACCCGGTGCGCTGGCCGGTGGCCGACGTGGAGTTCCCGACCGCGGCCTGATGCCGTGCGAGTTCCTCCTGATTCAACCGATTCTTCGGGGGCTGCTCGGCCCTCGAACATTCCCGGCTCCGGGAAATGAGTTCCATCCGACCCCACGCGGAGATAATCATGTTTGTCACCCTGCAGGAAATCATGCCAGAGAACATGCGCCCGGCCACCGACGAGCTGACCGAGGTGTTAGCGCACCTCGGGTTCGACGCCGAGACGCTCGACATCGAGCTGGAGCTGGCGATCGACCAGTTCGACATGTGGACCAACCAGCGAGACGCCGTACTGCTCAACACCTGCGGCGACTACGACACGGACGAAGAGCCTGAGCGAGTGAAGTGATGAACGCGGGAACCGTGGCGGCGCCGCTGATCGGCTTCAAGCGGCACCTCCGTGCCGAGGTCGCGGCCGGCG
The DNA here is from genome assembly GCF_045807065.1 of Actinophytocola sp. Classification (GTDB taxonomy): domain Bacteria; phylum Actinomycetota; class Actinomycetes; order Mycobacteriales; family Pseudonocardiaceae; genus Actinophytocola. The sequence goes on from NZ_JBJMIE010000495.1 coordinate 3,677, forward strand.
AGGGAACGTACCTGTTCGCAGAGGACGGCGTGACAGTGCTGAAAGGCGCGAACGTCGAGGCACTGGCGGCGCTGCTCGACGGGACCCGCGACATCACGACCCTGTTGGGTGCCATGCCGGGAGGCATGGCACCGGAGCAGGTCGCCGGGCTGATCAGGAAGCTCGTCCAGGCCGGTCTGGTCGCACTGCGGCAGCCGGCCACCCACCACGCGGACGAGCACACCCTCGCCTACTGGGATGCGATCGGCGTCGACTCGGCGGCCGCCGTCGCCGGCACCACCGGACAGGCACTCCGTGTCATGACGGTCGGTGACGTCGACGGCCAGCCGGCGCTGGCGGCCGTGCGGGCCGCCGGTCTGACGGTGGCCGGTGAGCAGGACCCCGCCGCGCTGTCGGTGGTCCTGTGCGACGACTACCTCAACCCCCAGCTGGCCGAGGTCGACGCCCTGCACCGGCTGCAGGGCAGGCCCTGGCTGCTCGCGAAGCCGGCCGGTGTCAAGGTCTGGCTCGGTCCGGTCTTCCAACCGGCCGAGCCAGGTTGCTGGCACTGCCTTTCCGTGCGCCTGTGGAGCCACCGCAACGCGGAGGCCGTGGCACAGAGCGCGCTCGGCCGGCGCGGCCCCGCGCAGAGCCCCGCCGCCTCCATCCCCGCCCTGCGCAGCGCGGCACTCGGCATGGTCGCGCTCGAGGCGACCAAATGGCTCTCCGGTCACCGCCACCCGAACCAGCGCCGCGTGCTGACCTTCGACAGCCTCGAGCTGCGCGGTGAGCCGCACGAGCTGCGGCCCTACCCGCAGTGCGCCACGTGCGGCAACCCCGATCTCGTGCGGGAGCAGGCGCACCGCCCGGTCGTGCTGGCCTCGCGGCAGAAGGTCTCCTACAGCTCCGGGCACCGCGCCATGACGCCGGAGCAGGTGCTCGCGGACTACCGGCACCTGGTCAGCCCGGTGACCGGGATCGTGAAGGAGATCAGGCGCGACGACCGGGGACCGTCCTTCTTCAACTCCTTCCGCTCCGGCCCGAACATCGCGGCCCGGGTGAGCGGCGTCGACAGCCTGCGGGCCACCATGCGGCTCGAGAACGGCGGCAAGGGCGTCACCGCCGTGCACGCCGAGGCCAGCGCGCTGTGCGAGGCCGTCGAGCGCTACTCGGGCAACTTCTCCGGGCAGGAGGAGTGCGTCCGCGGCAGCCTGCACTCACTGGGTGAGACGGCGGTCGACCCCGCCTCCTGCCTGCTCTACGACCCTCGGCAGTACGCGGTGCGGTCGGAGTGGAACGCGCTGCACGGACCGTTCCAGCGGATCTGGGACCCGTTCGACGACGACGCGGTGATGGACTGGACACCGGTCTGGTCACTCACCCGGCACTGCCACCGGCTGCTGCCGACGGCCATGCTCTACTTCGGTACCCCCGTGGCGTCCGGGCACCGCTACCTGTCCGCCAACTCCAACGGCAACGCGGCGGGCAGCAGCATGGAGGACGCCGCCTTGCAGGGGCTGCTCGAGCTGATCGAGCGGGACGCGGTCGCGCTGTGGTGGTACAACCGGACCCCGCAGTCGGGAGTGGACCTCGACGCGTTCGGCGACCCGTGGCTCGACGAGCTGCGGGACGTGTACGCCAGGCTGGGGCGTGAGGTGTGGGTCATCGACCTCACCTCGGACTTCGGTGTCCCGGTGATGGCCGCGCTGACCCGGCGCCTCGACGGGGCGCGCGAGGAGATCATGTTCGGCTTCGGCGCGCACCTCGACCCGCGGCTCGCGCTGCGGCGGGCGCTCACCGAGCTGAACCAGCTGATGCCCCAGCTGCTCGCGGGACTCGGTGTCGGTGACCCGGACATGACCGGGTGGCTGGAGTCCGCGACGCTGGCCCGCGAGCCGTACCTGGCCGCCGACGCCTCGCGGCCGGCGCTGGTCCCGGGCGACTACGGCTACGTGCCGAGCGCGGACCTGCTGTCGGATCTGGTCATGCTGCAGGACAAGGTGGAGGACCTCGGCATGGAACTGCTCGTGCTCGACCAGACCCGGCCGGACGTCGGCATGCCGGTCGTCAAGGTGATCGTCCCGGGGATGCGGCACTTCTGGGCGCGGCTGGGGCCCGGGCGCCTGTACGACGTCCCGGTCCGGCTGGGCCGTCTGGCGCAGCCGACACCTTACAATCGGCTGAATCCCACGCCTATGTTCCTCTGAAGCATTGGTTGTTCACAGCCGGAGGGAACATGATCTCTGCGTATAATTCTCGCCTCGGGAAACTCGACGCGCCGACCCGCACGGTGCGTCGAGGGCGGTCGGTGCGGCGATAGCGAGGCGGGTATGACGTCGTCGGCACAGGAGAACCCGGACCGGTCAACGGTTCGGGACCCAGGCGACGACAGCGGCGCGCTGATCGCGCCCACCCTGGCAAGGGCGATCGTCGCGGTGGTGTTCTGCGGCTTCGGCGGCATCGCGGTGCTGTTCGTCCTGGAGGAGGGCAAGAGCACCGACATCGTGCTGGCCGTCGCCTGCCTGGCCGGCCTGCTCGCCCTCCAGTACTTCTACTTCTGCCGCCCCGATACGGATCTGCGTTCCCGACAGGCCTACGGGATGCTCGTCGCGCAGGCGTGCCTCGCGTACCTGCCGCTGTTCCTGTTCGGGCAGGCCTGGAACAGCCAGCCCGCGTTCCTGGCGGGCAGTGTGCTGCTGGTGTTGCCGCTGCCGGCGGCATGGCCGGTGTTCGCGGGCATCGTGGCGAGCACCGGCGTGGTGCGCTCGTTCTTCCCGGGCACGTGGGAGGACGTCCTCTACCTCCTGGTGAACACGGCGACGTCCGGCCTGTTCGTCTACGGCCTGACCCGGCTGGCGCGGCTCGTCGTCGCCCTGCACGAGGCACGCGACGAGCTCGCGAAGTCCACGGTCGCGCACGAGCGGCTGCGTTTCGCCCGCGACCTGCACGACCTGCTGGGCCTGAGCCTCTCGGCGATCGCGCCCAAGGGCGAGCTGGCGCTGCGGCTGGTGCGGAAGAACCCGGGCCGCGCCGAGCGGGAACTGTCGGAGATCCTGGAGATCTCCCGGCGCGCGCTCGCCGACGTGCGGGCCATCGCCCGCCTGTACCGCGAGATCTCCCTGAACGAGGAGACCACCACACTCGCCTCCATGCTCGCCGCGTCCAATGTGGATCTGCGGATCGACCTCGACCTGCGTGAACTGCCACCCCACATGCGCACCGCGCTGTCCGCGCTGCTGCGCGAGGGTATCGCCTATGTGCTGCGGCACCGGGAGGTCGAGCACTGCGAGATCATCGTGCGCCAGGACAACGGCTCGGTCTCGGTCGACATCGTCAACGACGAGACCGGCGCCGCTCCGACCGGCGACGGCGTCGACAACCTGCAGACGATGGTCTCGAGGATGGGCGGCGAGCTGTCCGTCGGCACGGATCCCGACGGGCGATTACATCTGCACGTGGGTGTTCCGGTGTCCGCACGATCACCGGAACGCCGGGCGGAGACCGCTACCGAGTCGAGGGAGTCCATCCCGCAGATGGCGACGAAGTTCGCCAACTGGCTCGCGGTGGCGGTCTTCTTCGGTAGTTTCGTGCAGGCGGTGATCCGTGTCCTGTGGGTTACCCAGGAGTTCTGGGACATCGCGCTGGTCACCGCGTACCTGACGGCCGCGCTCGTGCTCCAGCTGGCCTACTTCAGCCGGCCCGGCACCAGGCTGCGCTCGCCGGCGAGCTACCCGTTGCTCGCCCTGATGGCCGTGTTGGTGTTCCTTCCCTCCGCGCAGTTCCAGGACGCGTCGTGGACGGGCCTTCCCGGGTTCCTGGCCGGCAGCGCGTTGCTGGTGCTGCGGCCGGCGCTCGGCTGGAGCGTGTTCGCCGCGGTCGTCGGCGCGGTCCTCTGGAGCCAGCTCGGGTTCCTCGACACCTTCGTCCGGGCGCTCGGGCTACCGATCGTCACTCTCGATCTCGGCCTGATCACCTACGGTCTCACCTGGATGACGCGCACCGTGCGCCAGCTGCGGGCCACGCGGCGGGAGCTGGCGGAGGTGGCACTGGCCGAGACGCGGCTGCGCTTCGCCCGCGACCTGCACGACCTGCTGGGGCTGAGCCTGTCGGCAATCACGCTGAAGAGCGAGCTGGCGTACCGGTTGGTGCTGCTCGACCCCGACCGGGCCCGCACCGAGCTGACCGAGGTGCTGGAGATCTCCCGGCACGCGCTGGCGGACGTGCGGTCGGTGGCCAGCGGGTACCACCAGATGTCGCTGGAGGAGGAGTACCGGACGGCGGAGTCGCTGCTGACCACCGCGGGGCTTTCCGTGCTCATGGAGGTCGACTACGGGGACCTGCCGCCGGAGGTGAGCACGGTGCTGGCCACGGTGCTGCGCGAGGGGGTCACGAACGTCCTGCGGCACAGCAAGGGGGAGTGCTGCGTGATCACCATCCGTGCCGAGGACAGTGGCGCCCATCTGCAGGTGATCAACGACGGGGTCACCAAGCCGCCGGCGGACCGCGACCGGAACGGGTGGGGGAGCGGAATCCGCAACATGTCCGACCGGGTGGCGAGTTTGGGCGGGGCACTGACGGCCCGGTACGAGGGTGACGGGCGGTTCGCTCTTTGCGCGCGCATTCCGACCGCGCGTGTTTAATTCACGTTCTTCCGGTGAGCGGGTCAGAGAATTGTCGCTGGAATTGAGTCGGCGTGGGCTCGGGGTTCCATCGGAGTGGTCACCGTGTGACCATTGACGCGGGGAAATCAATCTCGTGAGGGGTTGGCGTGTGATGGAATTTCACTTACTTGGCTCATTGGAACTGGTCGACGACGGCGAGCGGGTGGAGTTGGGCGGGGGCGTGCAGCGCGCGGTCCTCGGCTATCTCCTGCTGCACGCCAACCAGGTAGTGCCCACCAGCCGGATGCTCCGTGCGTTGTGGGACGAGCACGCGCCGCTGACCGCGCGGAAGATGGTCCAGAACGCGGTGTCGGGTCTTCGGCGGACGCTCGCGGCGCACGGTCCGGGTGCTTCCCTCCACACGCACTCGCCCGGGTACCGGCTGCGCGTCGCACCGGGAGCCGTTGACATGCACGAGTTCCGGCGGCTCGTGGAGGAGGGGCGTGCCGCCATCGACGCCGGGGCGGTGCTCGACGGTGTCGGCCTGTTGCGTGCCGGGCTGGGGTTGTGGCGGGGGCGGGCGCTCGCCGACCTGGTGGAGCGGGGGACGATGTGGTCGGAGTTGGCCGCGGTCGAGAACGAGCGGTTGCTGGCGTTGGAGGACTGTTTCGAGGCGGAGTTGGGGTGTGGGCGGCATCGGGAGATCACGCCCGAGTTGGAGATACTGACCGAGGCGGAGCCGTTGCGGGAGCGGTTGTGCCGGCAGTTCATGCTGGCGTTGTACCGGTCCGGGCGGCAGGTTGACGCGTTGAGCGTGTACCGGCGGACGCGGGTGGCGCTCGTCGACGGTCTGGGAATCGAGCCGGGACCGGAGCTGCAGCAGTTGCAGCAGATGATCCTGGACCACGACCGCGCCATTCAGGCGCCGATGCTGATGGCGAGCCTTTCGTGAACAACGGCAACGGGTTCACCCGTCCGTCGATGGACGAACTCTAGTTCACACAGGGAATGCCGGCGGCCGTGATGGTCTGCTGCTCCGGCTGTTCCTGTGCCAGCTTCTGCACCGTCACCGAGCGGTCCGTCGTGCCCGGGTCGGACACGGTGCCCGGGCCGGACACCGTCCCCGACCCCGGGGTGACCGTGCTCGGGGCGGGGCCGTTCAGCAGGCTCTGGACGTAGGTGCGCACCTGCTCGGGGTCCACCTCCACCGCGCTGCCGTCGTACGGGGTGGACAGGTTGATGGTGCCCGTGGGGATCGTCGAGAACTCGATGTCGTCGGCGGTCAGGCTGGCCACCTGGGTCGCGAAGCTCATCAGGTTCCAGTTCCTGTCCAGAACCACCGACCTGGTCAGTGCGTCGACCAGTGCGCTGATCCGAGTCGGGGAGGCCAGTGTGCCCGAGCTGAACAGCTGGTGCGCCAGGCCGGCCAGGAACGCCTGCTGCCGCCGCACCCGGTCCAGGTCGCCGTTCTCCAGGCCGTGGCGTTGGCGGACGAACCTCAGCGCGTCCACGCCCTGCAGAACCTGTTCGCCCGCGGGGAAGTTCGCGCCGGAGTACTTGTCGTGCACCGGTTGGTTCAGGCAGACCGGGACGCCGCCCACCGCGCTGGTCAGTTCGCTGAAGCCGAACAGGTTGATCTCCGCGTAGTGGTCGATGGTGAGGCCCGTCAGGTTCTGGATCGTCGCTATCAGGTTCTTGCGGCCTGCCGTCGTCGACTCGCTCTCCACCGTTGCGTCGTCCGCGCCCGCGTTCCGCAGGCGGGTCGCCTCGGCGTTCTTCCCCCTGATGTACGCGGAGTTCAGCTTGTGGGTGCCGTAGCCGCCCGCGATGTCCACATAGGAGTCTCGGGGCAGTGACACCGCGAAGGCCTTCTTCGCCGGGTCCGCCGGGATGTGCACGACCATCATCGTGTCGGTGTTCTGCACGCCGTCCGCCTCACCGGCGTTCAGGGCGTCCAGCACCTCCCTCGGGAGGGGATTGCCCGCGTTGTCGGTGCGGGAGTCGAGGCCGACCAGCAGAATGGTCTGCGCCGTGCGCGGGAGGTCACGCGTCGTCGGCGGCTCGTCGCTCTTCGGGGCGGCTATCACGTCGTCGCGGACCACGTTGTCGTCCGCGGTGCGGTAGGTGTACCAGGCGAAGCCTATGGTCGCGACGACCGCGGCCGACAGGAGCGTGATCAGCGTCCTCCCCAGCCACGCCAGCATGTCAGAAACTCCCAGAACCGTTGGTTTATCCCGCTCGTTTTCGACGTTAGGCGCGTTTTGCGCCCGGGTGGCGACGGTTCTGTAACAGCCGTCCGGCAGCTGTGCCGCGGGCGCGTAACAGCGTGCTGTGGCAGCTCCGCCGCTGGCATGGTCTCCTTGGTGCGAAAGGAGGAACGGATGCGGAGAGTGCTCGTGCTGCTCTGCGGCGTCATGCTGCTCGGCGGCTGCGGCGTGCCGGGCGGCGTCGAGGTCGAAGGCAGGGCGAGCCAGGTCAGCCCGCCGCCGCCGACGTCCACCACGCCCAGCGGCACCCCCGCCTCCGCCGACGCCGTCGCCGTGCTGCGGGCGGACCCGCTGCTCAGCGACAAGGTCAAGAGCACCCTGGCACCCTGTGAGGACGGCTACTACCCAATCGGCGACCGGTACGTCGACCTCACCGGCGACGGCGTGGCCGAGCTCGTGGTGACGCTCTACCGCTGCCCGGAGGCCGAACAGATGCGCAAGGCCGCGCCGCAGGCGGGGGAACTCGCCTACGGCCTCTACGGCGTCGCGGCCTACATCTACGACCTGGCCACCACGCCGCCCTCCCGGCTGCTGGCCGTCGAGGACGGGCCCGTCGAGCTCTCGTCGTCCCAGAAGGACTCGCGGCAGCTGGTCCTCATCCGCAGCCGGTGGGGGCCGCGGGACGACCCGTGTTGCCCGACCGACCAGACAGTCGCGCTGTACCAGTGGGACGGCGCGAGGTTCATCGAGGTGAAGTAGCAGTGAGAGTTCTCCTCGTCGAGGACGACGACGTGATCCGCGAGGCGACCCAGCTCGCGTTGGAGCGCAACGGTTTCACCGTCGACGTGGCCGGCGACGGGCTGACCGGGCTCGACGCGTTCCGCGAGCACCAGCCGGACGTCGCGTTGCTCGACATCATGCTGCCCGGCATGAACGGCGTCTCGCTGTGCCGCCAGATCCGCGAGGAGAGCCCGACCCCGGTGATCATGATGTCCGCCCGCACGGACCCGGTCGACGTCGTGCTCGGTCTGGAGGCCGGCGCCGACGACTACGTCACGAAACCGTTCGACAGCACCGTGTTGGTGGCGCGCATCCGCGCGGTCGTGCGGCGGATGAGCCGGGCCGCGGTGCCGGTGGCGTCGGCCGGGAACGTCTTCGGCGACCTCGAGGTGGACCGCGACGCGCTGGAGGTGCGGCTCAGGGGCCGGCCGGTGGAGCTGACGCCGACCGAGCTGCGGTTGCTGCTGTGCTTCGTCGACTCGCCGGGCACCGTGCTGACCAGGGACGTGCTGCTGGAGCAGGTCTGGGACTACCAGTGGGGCGGCGACTCGCGGGTGGTGGACGTCCACGTGCAGCGCCTGCGCGCGAAGATCGGCCAGGACCTGATCGAGACCGTGCGGGGCTTCGGGTACAAGCTGCGGAACTCGTGAAGCTCTTCCCCCGGAGCCTGCGCTGGCGCCTGTCGGCCGTCATCGCGCTGGTGAGCGCCGTGCTGGCGGTGGCGCTGTCGCTGCTGGTGCGCACCGAGTTCAGCCGGGTCCAGCTGGCGGACGCGCGGCGTGTGCAGGACGAGCGGATCCAGCTGGTCGTGCGGGACTACGGCCTGACCGGCCGGGCCGCGCTGGGCGGCACGCTGGACGCGGGCGACCTGCCACGTGAGCTGCTCGCCGCCGTGCGCGGCGGCCGGCGGGCGACGTTCCTGGAACGCACCGCCAACGGCGCGTGGATCTGGGCCGCCGCGGAGACCGACGGGCACGTGCTGTCGCTGCGCAGCTCCTACACCGACCGCGACGACGCGTTGCGGCAGCTGGACAACGCGCTCATCCTGGGCTCGGCCGGCGTGCTGGTCCTCGCGTCGGTGCTGGGCGTGCTGCTGGGTGCCCGGCTGTCGAGGCGGCTGCGCCGGGCCGCGGTCGCGGCCCGCCGCGTGGCCGACGGGGACGCCACCCTGTCCGTGCGCGAGGAGATCGGTGCCCGCCCCCGCGACGAGACCACGGAGCTGGCCCAGGCGGTCGACGCGATGGCCGCCACGCTGCGGGCACGGCTGGCGGCCGAGCAACGCGTGACGGCCGACATCGCCCACGAGCTGCGCACCCCGGTGACCGGCCTGGTGACCGCGGCCGAGCTGCTGCCCCCGTCCCGCCCGGCGGAGCTGGTGCGCGACCGCGTCGGCGTGCTGCGGTCGCTGGTGGAGGACATCCTGGAGGTGGCCCGTTTGGACACCGCGACCGAACAGGCGGAGCTGGTCGCGGTGCCGCTGGGCGAGTTCGTGGCGCGCCGCGTGCCGTCGGCGCTGGTGTCGGACGCCGAGACCGTCCGCACCGACCCGCGGCGGCTCGAGCGGGTCCTGGTGAACCTCATGCAGAACGCGGAACGTCACGGCGCGCCGCCGGTCGTGGTGACCGTCGAGGGCCGGACGATCCGGGTGCGCGACCACGGCCCCGGTTTCCCCGCGGACCTGTTGCGGGAGGGCCCGAGCCGGTTCCGCACCGCCGACCCGAACAGGCTCGACGGTCACGGCCTCGGGTTGACCATCGCGGTGGCGCAGGCACGCGTCCTTTCGGCCGAACTCACCTTCGCCAACGCGGCTGATGGTGGAGCGGAGGTGACTGTGGGGCTACCGTCTTCGCCGTGACTGAGCGGAGCTTGCGGAGCGATCATGGTGTCTGAGCGGAGCTTGCGGAGCGATCATGATGTCTGAGGAGAGCTTGCGGAGCGATCATGGCGCCTGAGCGGAGCTTGCGGAGCTTGCGGAGCGATCATGGTGCCTGAGCGGGACGGGACATCAGCGGCGGTTCGGGACGAGCTGTTGGCGCAGCTGGAGTTCTACTGGGATCACAACCTGTGGCCGCGCCTGCGCGGGCTCACCGACGAGGAGTACTTCTGGGAGCCGGTGCCCGGGTGCTGGTCGGTGCGCAAGCGTGCGGACGGCACGTGGTCGATGGACTGGGAGTGGCCCACACCGGTGCCCGCGCCCGTGACCACCATCGCCTGGCGCCTGGCGCACCTGGGCATCCAGACCCTCGGCATCCGCGCGAGCGCCCTGTTCGGCGACGGCACCCTCACGGCCGAGACGGCCCGCTGGCCGACGACCGCCGCTGAGGCCCTGCGTGCCCTCGCCACCCACTACGAGCGCTGGCGCCGGGGCGTGCACACCTACGAGCCCGCGGACGAGGACTCCTTCATCACGCTGATCCTCCACATGAACCGCGAACTGATCCACTACGGCGCGGAGATCGGCCTGATGCGTGACCTGTACCGGACGGGCCGCCGGGTGCAGGCCCCGGCGAGCGCCGGATCCCAGTAGCTCGCGGCCGTGCGCGCACAGGAGGCGCCCGCGCGGGTACAACCGTCGTCGGGCGTCGCCGGTAGGGTGATCGGCTGGGTCCTGCTGGCGCCGGCAGTCGTCCTGACCGTGGTCACGCTCGTTGTGCCGACCGTGCGGACCTTCGTCACCAGCCTGCACGGGCACCGAGCCGACTCAGGCCTCCTCCGCGGCCGCCTCGGGCGCGTAGGGCAGCGACACACCGGGGTCGTTCCTGAGCAGCCGGACCAGCTTCGCGTTGACGCGCCGCTCCTGGCTTTTCAGCGGGTCAGCTGTGCCACCACGAAGCTCGCGGCCTGGCGGACCGCCTGCCGGGACTCGTCCGTGTGGTCGGCGACGTCGAAGCCGTGGTGGCCGTTCGGGACGTCGATCACGTGGACGGACACTCCGGAAGCCACCGCGTGGCTGAGGAAACGGTCCACCTCGGCCTGCACGTCGGGTTGTTCCTTGCCCACGCGCGTGATCACCAGCGGCCGGCCGGGGCGCAGCTGGTCGGTCGACGGTCCCAGCATCGGGTAGTTCAGCGCGAGGCAGCGCAACCACTGCGGTGACTCCGAGAACCACGGCCCCACCAGCAGCGCGCCGCCGGAGACCGCCCACAGCGCCACCCGCTCACCGTCCACCTCGTCGAGTTCGCGCACCGACTCGACGATCGCCGGCAGCGGCTCGCTCACCGCGGCCCAGTTCTCGACGTTGTGGTACGGCAGGTCGAGCACCACCGCGGCCACGCCCTGGCTCGCCAGCAAGCGGGCGTAGCCGGTGATCAGGGGCCACTGCCGCGGCCGGAAGGGATACGCGGCCGGCGACGGACCCGGCACGAGGATCGCGGCGGGCAGCGGCCCGGCGGCGCCGTCCGGTCGGTACACGTCGAAGCAGGCGTGCTCGGTCACCGTGCCCGGCGGCGGTACGTCCAGGACGAAGGTCATCTCGTGCGGAAGCCCCATTGTCATGCCCACATCATCGTGGAAGAACCGGCAACTGGTACGGGTTCTGGACGAACGCGCGCCGGCGTTCTTCAACGAACCTGGTATGACCTCTGCCGGTCCTCATCGTCCACTTGACCTCGCTGCCGTGATGCGCGGCCACACTCGAGACCTGCCCTGACCTCTGTCCGCACCGCCCACAACCCCTGCTGACGGGGCTCAGCGGGGGTCGTCGGTGAGGGTGTTGCCCGTCCAGATGGCGTGGGTGCACGCGATGCCGCTGCCGCCCTTCGGCCGCAGGACGTCGTAGATGTGCATGCGCGGGATCTTCTCCGACAGGCCCCAGCCGCTCGGCCACGTGATGATCCAGTCCATGTCCAGGTCCACCAGGAGACCGAGCATGCGCGCGATCGTCGGCTCGTCCAGGCGCTCGAACGCCTCATCCAGCAGCACCAGCCGCACCGGGGGCTGGTCGGCCGCCGTGCTCACCGCGTCGTAGAACGCCGATGCCGCCGCGAACAGGGTCACGTACGAGATCAGGCGGGTCTCGCCGGAGGACAGCTGGCGCATGCGGCGGGTACGGGGCGAGCCGTCCGGGCCGAGGTCCTTCACCCGCACCGTGAACCGGTACCACGTCCGGTAGTCCAGCGCCCTGGCGAGAACCTCGGCGTAGTCGCCGGAATGGCCGTCGCGTTCGGCGGTGATGCGGTCGGTCAGCGCGGTGCGCAGTGCCTCGTCCTGGCCCTCGCCGCGCTTGGCGAACGGGGTGCGGATCAGCGCCATCGCCTGGCGCATGTCCTCGTCCAGGTCCGGCGCCGGCTGCCAGTCCAGCTGGACGTGCACGCCCTGGCTCGACCGGGCCACGTCGAGGGTCTCGTTCATGCGGCGGCACAGGTCGTCCGCCACCTCCATCTGGGTGGCCAGCTTGTCCGCCAGGTCCCGCAGCATGAACGCGTCGAAGATCTGCTGGTACTCCTCAGACAGCAGGTCCCGTTGCGCGGCAAGGCGTTCGGCCACCTCACGCGCCGCAACCGCCACCGGTTGCGGGCCCTGCGCGCCGGTCACCGTGACCGTCAGTATCTCCGCCGACCGCTGGGCGATCACGTCGTGGCTGCCGGCCAGGGTGGACTGCAGCGTCTGGAGATTGCCGAGGACAGTGTCCTCCGAGACGCCGTCGCGTGCGTTGGCCATCAGGACCGTGTACGCCTCGGTCAGGTCCTCGGGCAGCGGCACCGGCACCGCCGCGGACCACACGCCGTCCGCCGCCAACGCGTCCAGGAACCGTTGCCGGGCAAGGGTCTCCCGCTCGGTCAGCTCCGCGGTCTTCGCCTGGCGGTTGTCGATCTGCGTCTGTGTCTTGCCCGCCTTCACCCGCGCGTCGGTGGCCTGCTGCCGCACCTCCGGCAGCCGCGCCCGCACCGAGGCCCGCTCCTCCTCGGCCGCGGACAGCTCGCGCTCCAGCTGCTCGGCCGCGCCGCCGATGGCCTTCACCCGCTCCTCGTACCCGGCCTGCTCGTGCACGTAGTCCAGGCACGCCCGGTCCGCGCCGGCCTGCACGTCCGCCAGCTCCGCGTCCGCCCGCGCGTGGTTGTCCAGGGCCTTGGTCAGGCTGTCGACGCCGCCCAGGCAGCGCTTGGTCAGCGCCGCCGCCAGCTGCTCGGCCGTGGACCTGGCCTCCAGCGCCGAGGCCCGCGCCAGCTGCAGCGACTCCGCCGCCGCGTCCAGGCCGGCCGCGCGCGCGTCGGTCAGCAGCGCGTCGTGCCGGGCCCGGTACCGGTCGGCCCGCCCCGCGTTCTTGTCCCGCAGCGAGAACGCCTTCTTGCTGGCGTCGTCCGCGGCCGCCGCGGCGGCCCGCAGCGTCACGTGCGCGGCCAGCACCTCGCGGTCGTCCGGGTACTCATCGAGGTGCCGCTCCCACGCCGCCGCGTGCTCCTGCGCCGCGGTCAGCGCCTTCGCCGCCAGCTCACGCTCGTCCGCCAGCCGCGCGAGCGAGGCGGCCAGGTCGCCGATTCGCTTGTGCCGCGTGGTTTCCCGGGCACCCGCGCCGACGAACTCCGCCGCCGGCTTGGTCATCGCGCCGGTCAGCACCCCGGCCCGCCACCGGCCGTCGAGCGAGATCGATAGGCCCGCCTCGGCGTCCAGACCCACCCTGGACAGCAGCCGCGTCACCAGCTCCGCCGACACCGGCGAGCCCGGCGGCACCGCCGGCACCAGCACGTCCGCCAGCGACGGCGAAACCGCCGGCCCGGCCACGATCGCGGTGAGGTCCCGGGACGCGGCGTCGGTCAGCGTGCCGTCGGCGGTCACCCACGCGTTCAGCAACCCGGACGACTCCAGCGCCGCCTCGCACCCCGCCCTGTCCGCCGCCGACAACGAAGGCGAGAAGTCGACAAGGCGGTAGAACGCCGCGCCGGCACCGGGCGATCGGTCCACATCGGACACCGGCAGTATCGGCTCCGGATCCACACCGGACTGCAGCGCCGCCAGCTCGGCGTCGGCCTCGGCCATCCGCTCGTCCAGCTCGTCCACCGCGCGCGCGGCCCGGTCTACCTCCGCGTGCAGCGCGGGCAGCCGGCCGCGCAGCCACGCGTGTGACCGTTCCGCCGCGCGGGCCGCCGCGTCCACGTCGGCTGCCAGCTCCGCGAGCGCGGGCGGCGCCAGCTCGGCTGTGGGAGTCACCGTTGCCAGCGGGCCGCAAGCCGACCACTGCAGTGCCGCCGAGTGCCATGTCGCCGCCACGTCCTCCAGCCGCTGCGCCGCCTCGTTGCGCCGGCCGACCGACTCGGTCGCCTCCAGCTGCGCCTCGCGCGCCTCGCGCTGCAGCCGGTCCACCTCGGACCGTTCGGTGTCCAGCTCGCGGGCCCGTTCCAGCAGCGTCAGCGTGACCGCGCACCGCTCCCGCAGCGCGGTCACCGCCTGCCCGGCCTGCTCGCCGGCCTGCTCCAGCGCGGCACGCAGCCAGTGCGGCGCGACGTCCGGCGGCGTGCGCCTGGTCGTCTCCTCCGGCTCCGCCTCGGGGTCCAGCGACGTGCGCACGGTCTCGACCAGCTCGGTCGCCGCCGCCTCCGGCACCGCCGGGACCGTCGGGCACAGCCGGGGATCCAGCCCGGCCTCCCGCATCCGCGACCGCACGGAGTCGGAGAGCTCGGCGGCCTGCGTGGTGTCGTCGGTGAACCGGGCCAGCTCGGTCACCACCGAGTCGACCAGCTGCTCGGTGTGCTCGCGCTGCGTGCGCAGCTGCTTGAGCGCGCTGACCGCGGCCTGCCGGGCCGCGGACACGACCCGCTTGCGGTCGGCCAGGTCCCGCACGCTGTCGTAGGCGGGGGAGGACTTCAGCGAGTCGATCTTCGCCTCGAGCGCCAGCTCCTGCTCCTCGAGCGTGGCGACCTCGACCTCGGCCGCCGCCGCGGCCTTCTCCTCGTCCATCAGCCGCGAGGTCAGCTTGGTGATCTCGGTGTGTGCGGCGGCGAGCTCCTTCGACGCGTCCACCGCGCGCCTGCCGGCCGAGCGCAGTGAGCTGTACGCGTAGCCGGCGTAGGACGCGAGGAACCGCTGCAACGCCGTGTCGGCCGCACCCAGCGTGCGGATGTTGTCGCGAATGGACTCCAGGTCCTCGAAGGACCGCGCCAGCTGCTCGACCACCGCCGGGTCCAGCGGCGGCAGCGAGTCCGACAGGATCTGCTCCAGCTGGCCCTCCAGGACCTTCAGGCCCACGTCCGGGTTGCGCAGGGTGCGTTGCAGGTGCAGGAGGTCGGCGTAGCGGACCGCCGGGATGCCGTACACCAGCTCGGCGATCCTGGCCCGGAACGGCCCCTCGTCGTGCAGGCAGTCCGCGCCGAGCAGGTCGCGCAGCTGGGTCGCGCTGACCGGCGTGCCGTCGGTGACCAGCGGGAAGTCCTCGCCGACGCGCCGGTCCGTGACGAACCGCCACGAGTCGCCGATCGCCTGGGAGTTGGCCGACGCCTTGATGCCGATGCCGCTGGTCAGGAACTCCTCGCGTGCCGCGCCGTCGTCACCGACCGTGCGGCGCAGCTCGATCCACGCGTAGCCGATGCGGTTGGGGCCGCCGGTGTAGTCGTCGAGCATGAGCCGGCGCATGCTGACCGTGTCGTAGCCCTTGGAGCCGATCTGCCGCAGGTCGCCGTCGAGGCACAGGGGCAGCAGCAGCTCCAGCGTGCGGGACTTGCCGGAACCGTTGGTGCCCTGGAAGATCGCCCGCCCGCCGGACAGGTCGAACTCCTCGACCGCGTACTGCCACACGTTGACGATGCCGCCACGGTGCAGTTTCCAGCGGGTCGGTCGCGCCTCGTTCATCCCACTTCCCCCTCATGATCGAAGAGCGACCAGCCCGGCTCGGGTTCGAGCACGGGCTCGCCGTCCGTCGATGCGGCGTGCCGTGGCGCCCCGTCCGGTTCGGGCGCCCAGCGGTGCGCGGCCGGGCTCAGCAGCCAGACCCCGTCCGCCCGTCTCGCCAAACCCAGTGACAGCAACAGGTGCAGCACGTCGTCGGCGAGCTTCGGCAGGCTCGCGACCATCAGCTTCGACCACGCCGCCGGGTAGGCGTCGACCAGCTCGTCGCACACGGTCGTGACCTGCTCGACAGTCACGGCCACCCAGCCGTCCCCGTCTCCTCGTCGCGGCTCGCCGGCCCGCAGCAGCTCGGGCAGGGCCAGCAGCGCGACCCGCGCGACCGTCGACTGGCCGGGGAAGGACACGTCGGTGAGGTAGTCCTCCGGATCGGTGACCGCGATGCCCTCCAGCCGCACCTCGGTGACCAGCCCGAAGCACCGCTCGATGAGCCGGGACTCCTGGCGGGCCCGCTTGCGCAGCCACGCCGCCTCGTCGGCGGAGAGGTCCGCGTAGTGGGTGAGCGGGTTCTCGACGAGCCTGCGCCGCAACGCGTGCTCGACGCCGCGCGGCCCCGGCCGGGCGGCCAGCGTGATCAGCTCGCTCGGCGTGGTGGCGACGCCGAGTGGACCCGCGACGAGCTGGCCGAGGAGCGTGGTGTCGATGGTGAGCAGGGCCTCTTCGTCGCCGGAGACGGTGCCCTCGGTCTCGCTGAGCACGCCGAGCGCGACGAGGTGGCGGAGCGCGGACGCGATGGCCCGCAGCTCGCCGAGGTCCTCGGACACCTCGATGCCGGCCTGGGTGGCGGCCGACCGGATGTCGGTGACCAGGCGCGACAGCAGGGTCTGCTGGCCGATGCCGGTGAGCGAGGCGAGGCACAGCGCCAGGTAGGCGTAGGCGCGCGGGGTCAGCGACGGCTCGCCGCGCGTCGGGTCGTGGCCCGGCCCGGCCTTGTACAGCCGGGCGAAGCGGCGCTCGACGACCAGCCGGTAGCCGAGCACCCCGGCGAACAGCTCGGCGAGGGTGGTGCGGTGCCGGTAGATCAGTGGGAGCAGGTCGCTCTCCGGGCCGCCGACCCGCAGCAGCGGCCGCCTGAGCAACACGCGGGCGCAGCGGACCACGTCGGCCTGGTCGATCTCACTGAGTTTGTCGAGAACGTCCGCGCTCATGGCGCGCTCCGCCGGGTGCTCATGCGGTACCCGTACTGAACTCGACGGTCGTGTCCATCAGCTCCAGCCTGCCGCCGGCGGTGTGGATCACCGCGGTCTGCTCGCGGGCCGGCCGGAGGCGGAGGGTGAGCCCGCCCACCGGGTCGACCGCCTCACCCTCGTCGGAGGCGCGCTCGCGCTGGGCCATCGCGTCGGTGAGCAGACCGCACAGCGTGCCGAGCGCGTCGGCGGACAGTGTTATCTGGTTGAGCCGGCCGCCGGCCGTGGCCAGCTCGGCGACCGCGGCCGCGTGCCGCGCGTCGGCGTTGCGCGCCTCGGCCAGCAGTTGCTCGCGGCCGAGTGGGTTGTCGAGGATGCGGGACGTGCGACCCCTGGTCCGCTCGCCGCGGCTGCGCACGGTGACCAGCACGTCGACGACCGGCCCGTCCGCCCACGGCGTCTGCTCGTCGTCGCCGCTGTCGTGCTCGGGCGCGGGGGAGAGGTGCCGCGCGGAGTGCAACCCGAACGCGGCGGCCGCGAGCGTGTGCGCCTGGTCCTGGGTGGACTCGTCGAACCACTTGGCCAGCTGGAGCAGCTCGGCCCGCCGGCCGGGCTCCGGTCCGCCGCCGGAGGTGGCCCGCTTGACGGTGGCGAGCAGGGTCCCGATGGCCCGGGCCGTTGCTTCCCGCAGGGCCGTGACCTGCGACGGTCGGCCCGACCGGTCGACGAACCAGTCCGTCAGCTCCCGCCAGTCGGCGGCCGCGCGGCCCCGCGCCCGCTCGACGTCCCGCCCGAGCGAGCCGTTGGGGGTGAGGAGCCGCAGGAGGTGGGTGGTGGCCCCGGCGAACTCCTCGCGCGTGAGGATCTCGGCGATGGTGGGGGTGTAGCGCAGGACGTCCTCGACGACCATCTGGATGTACTCGACGAGCAGGTTGCGGAACCCGGAGATCTCGTCGGCGGCCAGGTGATAGCGCGTGACGACCTGGCCGAGGTAGGCGTAGAAGTCGCGGACGGTGGCGGCCAGCTCGCCGTGCTGCAGGAACAGGGTGGTGACCTGCTCGGCGAGCCGCTCCACCGCCTTCTGGGCGGCGTCTCCGCTCGGGTCCTTCTGATGCTCGTAGCTGGCACGCGAGAGCCGGACCAGCAGCTCGTCGAGGCCGGCGGCGATGGCCGGCAGGAGCTCCCGGGAGACCTCCCGCGCGCCCTCGGTGGTGCGGAGCAGCTCGTCCACGTCCCGCTGGACGCGGACGCCGAGCTTGCTGACCTGGTAGCGGACGCTCCCGTGCTGGAACTCGGCGATGCTGGACGCCACGACCTCGCGCCGCCCCGCGACCAGGTTCCCCCACTCGACGAGCTGCTTGAGCCGGGTGATGACGTTCTCGACCCGCGACTCCCCGGGCGCGATGTCGCCCCTTCTCTCGGCAGGGGTGAGCGCCGCCGACACCTCACCCGCGGAGAGGTCCGCGAGCAGTGTCGACGCGAACAGCCGCATGATCCACAGGTAGGTGCGCCGGTGCTCGCGCGCGTCCAGGTAGGCGTACAGCTTGAGCCGGCGCGCCTCGTCCGCCGCCAGATCGGCGGGAGCGTCCGATGCCATGGTCGGTCACCCTACCCGCGCCTCCCGACAGAAACGGCCGCCTGGCCCCACCCGCATGGGCGACATCACGCCAAATCTTCCGTTCGTTCACCATCGAGTGAATTACCCCGCAGCCGCCTGACCAGCGGCTCCTCCCCCCGTATCGTGAACCCATGTTCGAAATCCACCGCTCCCCACTGGTCACCGTCCTCCGCTCCGGCTGGCGGCTGCTCAGACGCCGTCCACGCAGCTGGCCCCGACCGTCACCACGGCACCCGGCCGTCGCGTGCGTACCTCCCCTCGCCGTAGAACTGGCCCGTGCCGCTCTCCCCGAGGATCACCCGGACCGGCAGGTCGGCGCCGTCCTCGACCGTTCCGACGCCGTCGCCGGGGGCGAACCCGTTGAGGTCCGTCGCGATCAGGCCGGGGTGGACGGAGTTCACGCGGACCGGCGCGAGTGCCCTGGCGTACAGCAGGGTCAGCGCGTTGAGCGCGGCCTTCGACGAGCTGTACGCCAGCAGCTGCCGGTCCGGTACCCGGCCTGCCGAACCGAGCACCGACAGCGAGCCGAGCTGGCTCGCCATGTTGACGATCCGCCCGGCCGGCGAGCGCCGCAGCAGGGGTACGCACGCGCGGGTCACCGCCACCACGCCGAACACGTTCACCTCGTACGCCGCGCGCATCTGCGCCGCCGTGACCTCCGGTGCCGGGGTGCCCCACTCGACGGCCACGGCCGCGTTGTTCACGAGCACGTCCAACGACTCGATGCCCGCGACGGCCGAGGCCACCTGCTCCTCGTCGGTCACGTCGAGCTGGACGAACCGCGCGCCGACCGCGTCCGCGGCCTCCCGTCCGCGCACGGCGTCGCGGGCGCCCAGGTACACGGTCATGCCCGCCGCGACGAGCCGGCGAGCGATCTCCCGGCCGATTCCCTTGTTCGCGCCGGTTACCAGTGCTGTTTCCACGCACCCAGCTCACCAGCGAACGGCGAGCAGAGGGAAGGACCATCTCGGTCTGGAGTTATACCCTGCCGGTATGGAGATCCGGGAGCTGACGTACTTCCGCGCCGTCGCCGAGGAGCTGAACTTCTCGCGCGCCGCGGAACGGCTCGGCATCGCCCAACCACCGCTCTCCCGGGCGATCAGCCAACTGGAACGCCGACTCGGCGTCCGGCTGTTCGACCGCGACACCCGACAGGTGTCACTCACCCCGGCGGGCGAGGTGCTGCTGACCGAGGCCATACACGTGCTGGACGCCGTCACCGCGGCGACACACCGCACCCAACGCGCGGGCGGTTCGCTTGTGGTGACGGCAAAACCGGGCCTCGCGTCAACCCTGCTGCGGCAGATCGTGGCCGCGTACGAGGGCCAGCTGACGGTGTTGGTCAGCGGCTTCGGCGAACAAACCACCCTGATACGCACGGGCCGCGCGGACGTGG
>NZ_JBJMIE010000496.1:0-4570 GCF_045807065.1 Actinophytocola sp.
CCGGTCACTCGTCCGCCAGTGGCTCCGCTCGTACCCGGTTCTGGGCCGGTGTGCACACCGACGCCGCCAGCAGGGCCACGAGTGCGCCCAGCACCACCGGTGCCACGAGCCACGGGCTCAGCACCGGCGCGCTCTTCGACACCAGACCGAACAGCCCGATCCCCACGAACGTCCCCAGCGCTCCCGCGCCGATCGTCGACACCAGGGCCGGCAGGGCCGCCTCGGCGCGCAGAGCCTTGGCGAGTGTCCGCACCGGGGTGCCCGCCGCCATCAGCGCACCGAACGTCCGCCGCCGGTCCAGCACCGAGCCCGCCGTCGCGATGGCCGCGCTCAGGCCGCCCAGCAGGGACGCCGCCAGAAGACCGATGACCGTCACTCGTCGGAGGTCCGCCAGCTGGGTGTTCTGGTCACCGAGCATCATCTCCTTGCTGATCACCTGCGCGCCTCCCGACGCGGCGAGCAACGCCGTCCTGGCCGCCTCCCGCGACCCCGGGGACGCCTGCACCGCGACGTCCACACCGAACAGCGGCGCGTCGGCGGGCAGCAGCGACGGGTCGATCAACACCACGTCCAGACCGGCCGAGACCACCGGCTTGCCCGGCAGCGGCGTCAGCTTCTCCTGCGAGCCCACGTAGTCGGACATCGACAACGCCGACTCCGACGGCGCGTAGATGGCCGGCGTCGACTGGCACGTCACGTGTACGGGCAACAGCACCTGCGCGTCCGCGCACGACACCACGTATCCCCCCAACGATTCCGCCCCCTGCCGCATGCTCAGCTGCCCCACCGGGACCGCCCGCTCGGCCAGCCCGTACCGCTCCATCCGCTCGTCGGCCGTCCTGACCACGTGCGGCGCGTGCTCCGCGTCGGTGCTCAGGTACAGCACGCTGTCCCGGTACGAGCTGTAGTACCCCGCCTCCCCCTCGAGCGACGGCATCAGCGTCAGCGCCATCGACCCCGCGAACACCGCGAGCACCACCCCGGCCGACGCCCGGTACGCCGCCTTCGGGTCGTCCCGCAGCCGCCGGCCCGCCAGCAGCACCGCCGGCTTGCGCCACACCTTCGTGAACACTCCACCGAGTGCCGAGGTCACCCACGGTCCCACCAGGGTCGGGGACCACATGAGGAACCCGAGCGCCACCAGCATCGGCACCATCGAGTTCGACAGGTTCGCCGAGGTGAGCGTCCAGAAGAACAACCCGGCCGCGACCGGCACGGCGGCCAGCCGCACCACGGACAGCGGCTTGCGGGTGTGCCCGCCGGTCGCCATCAACGGCGAGTTCACCACGCGCCGCAGCCCGGCCACCGCCGCGCCGACCACCAGGACCGGCACCACCAGCGCGACCAGCGCGGTCACGTACCAGGACAGCACGAAGTCGTGCGCCTGCCACGTGCCGCCACCCCAGGACACCCACGTCGCCGCCGCGTGCAGTACCGGGCTGACGGCCACGCCGATCACCCCGCCCGCGACGGCCGCGATCCCCGTCTCGGCCGCGACCATGGCGGTGACCTGCGCCGGGGTGGCACCCGCGAGCCGCAGCGCGGCCAGCCGGCGCTCCCGCCGGGCGGCGGTCAGCCGGGACGCGGACGCCACCAGCACCAGGCTCGGCACCAGCAGCACCACCACGCCCACCCCGGCGAGCAGCGACAGCAGCGCGTCGGGCTCGGCGTGACCGGAGGCGAGGCGCGGCAGGTCCATCGCACCGACCGGCATGGTGTCCGGCGTGTGCCCGACCAACGCGACCAACTGCTCGGGGAACATCAGCGCGTCCTCGCCGAGCAGTCCGACGGGCTTCGCGCCGAACCGGTCGGCCAGCTCGGCCGGCGGCCTGTCCGACGCCAGCTGCGCCAGCTCCGGCGACTGGAGCATCTCCCCCGGCCGCGGCAGCCGGTCGATCCCCGGCGGCAGCACGATCTTCCCGGCGCCGCGCAGCGGCGCCACGTCCACGCGGATGATCTGCTTGCCGTCGACCTCGTCCTCGCTGGTCGCGACGCTGACGACCGCGTCCGGGTCGTGTTCGGTCGGGTTGGCCGCGTCGAACCCGGTGGTCTGCTGCGGGTGCTGCCACAGCGTGCGCTCGGCCCTCGCCTGGGTGGCGAACGGCAGGCTCACCAGCAACAGCACGAGCCCCGTGGCCACCGCGACCCCCAGTGCGGTCAACGTGGTGGACACCTGGGTGCGGCGGTCGACGCGCAGCACCCGCAGTGCGAGTTGGAACGAGTTCACGCCGCGACCACCGACTGCTCGATCCGGCCGTCCCGGATGGCGACGGTGCGCGGCACCATCGCGGCGATGTCCCGGTCGTGGGTCACGATCACGAGCGCGGCCCCGGTCTCCCGCGCCGCCCCCATCAGCGTCGAGATCGTCGCGCGGCCGGTCTTCGTGTCCAGCGCGCCGGTCGGCTCGTCGGCGAAGATCACCTTCGGCCGGTGGGCGATGGCCCGTGCGATCGCGACCCGCTGCGCCTCGCCACCCGACAGCTCACCCGGGCGGCGGGTCTCCTTGCCGGCCAGCCCGACCCGGTCGAGCCAGATGCGGGCGGTCGACACGGCCATGTTCCGGTCGCGGCCGCCCAGCAGCAGCGGCAGGGCCACGTTCTCCTCGGCCGTCAGCTCGGCGACGAGCATGCCCGACTGGAACACGAACCCGAACTCGGAGCGCCGCAGCTCGCTGCGCTTGGTCTCGCTGAGCTGGTCGATCCGCTGCCCGCCGAGCGTGATCGCCCCCTCGTCGCACTTGAGGATGCCGGCGAGCACGTGCAGCAGGGACGTCTTGCCCGAGCCGGAGGGGCCGACGATCGCGAGCATCTCCCCCGCCGCGATATCGATGTCCACGCCGGCGAGCGCGTACGCGTCACCGTAACGCTTCACCAGTCCTCGACCGGACAGCAGCGATGTCATGGCCGTCCTTTCTGATTGCCTGTGCCTGACACCGAGAACCTTGCCGGGAGCGACCGGTCGAGCACGTCGGGCAGATGGTCATGACCGATCGGCGGGCACCGGCCGATCGGCCGATCCGTGAATGGCCGATCGGCCACCTACGGTTGGTCTGTGGACGACGCAATACGGGACTGGGTGATCGCGCACCGGAACGGGGCGCTGACCGAGGTCATGATCAACGCCAGCCGGTTCGGCAGCACTCCGTCGCTGATCGTCATCGCCCTGGCCGTGGCGGCGTTGCTCGCCTGGCGCGGCCGGCGCGGCGACTGCCTGCTCGTCATCGGCGCCGCGGCCGGCGTGTTCGTGTTGGGGCCGGTGCTCAAGGTGTTCTTCGAGCGGCCGCGGCCGCCGGTGGCCCAGCGCCTGGTCACCATCGACAGCTGGTCGTTCCCGTCCGGGCACAGCCTCAACTCGATGGTCGTGCTCGGGTTGGTCACCCTGCTCGCGGTCCGTGCGCGCACCGGTTGGCCGTACCGGACGCTGGTGGTCGCGCTCGGCGCGTTCCTGGTGTTCCTGGTCGGCTTCAGCCGGGTCTACCTCGGCGTCCACTGGCCGTCGGACGTGCTCGCGGGTTGGGCCGTGGGCGTGTTGTGGCTCGCGATCTGCCTCACGCTCCGCCGGCGGTTCCCGGGGAATAGCCGGTCGTCCGGTACTGTTCCAAGCGGTAGTTGAGTTTGCAACTACTTCCGGAGAGGAAGAGCGCGATGCAGTTCGGGATCTTCACCGTCGGAGATGTCACGACGGACCCGACCACCGGTGTGACGCCGAGTGAGCGGGAGCGGATCAAGGCGATGGTGACGATCGCGCTCAAGGCCGAAGAGGTCGGGCTGGACGTGTTCGCGACCGGCGAGCACCACAACCCGCCGTTCGTGCCGTCCTCGCCGACGACCATGCTCGGCTACGTCGCCGCACGCACCGAGAAGCTGATCCTGTCCACGGCGACCACGCTGATCACCACGAACGACCCGGTGAAGATCGCCGAGGACTTCGCGATGCTCCAGCACCTGGCCGACGGCCGCGTCGACCTGATGATGGGCCGTGGCAACACCGGCCCGGTGTACCCGTGGTTCGGGCAGGACATCCGCCAGGGCATCCCGCTGGCCATCGAGAACTACGCGCTGCTGCACCAGCTGTGGCGCGAGGACGTCGTGGACTGGGAGGGCCGGTTCCGCACGCCGCTGCAGGGCTTCACGTCCACGCCGCGGCCGCTCGACGGCGTTCCCCCGTTCGTCTGGCACGGCTCGATCCGCAGCCCGGAGATCGCGGAGCAGGCCGCGTACTACGGCGACGGCTTCTTCGCCAACCACATCTTCTGGCCGACGTCCCACTTCCAGCGGCTGATCAGCCTGTACCGGGAGCGGTTCGCGCACTACGGGCACGGCACGCCGGAGCAGGCCTACGTCGGGCTGGGCGGCCAGGTGTTCATGCGGAAGAACTCGCAGGACGCCGTGAACGAGTTCCGGCCGTACTTCGACAACGCGCCGGTGTACGGGCACGGCCCGTCCCTGGAGGACTTCACGGCACAGACCCCGCTGACGGTCGGCTCGCCGCAGCAGGTGATCGATCGGACGCTGACGTTCCGCGAGCACTTCGGCGACTACCAGCGCCAGCTGTTCCTGATGGACCACGC
>NZ_JBJMIE010000497.1:0-12445 GCF_045807065.1 Actinophytocola sp.
CTCCATTGTGGACCGACACGACAGTGACGCCCGGCAACGAAAGCGTCCAGTCCTCGGGTGCTTCTGGGGCGGACACCACCAGCTCTTCCTCCGCTCGCAGCTCGTCAACCGCGCCCTCGGCCACCATTCGTCCATTGTGGAGCACCCCGGCACGGTCGCACAGCCGCTCGACCACCGCCAGCTCGTCGGTGGCCAGCAGCACCGCCGAGCCGGCCGCCGCACGCTCCCGCACCACCTCGGCCAGCACGTCGGCGGCCGCCGTGTCCAGGCCGGTGAACGGTTCGTCCAGCACCAGCACGTCCGGCGAGCCCACGAACACCGCCGCCAGGCAGAGCCGCTGCTGGTCCGGCACTGACAGCTGGCGCACCCGTTCACCGCGCAGTGCCCGCAGGCCGAACCGGGCCACCCAGAGTTCCGCCGCGCGCACCGCTTCCTCGACGTCCGCGCCGGAAAGCTCCGCCAGGTACACCAGCTGGTCCAGCACCCGCATCCGCGGGTAGAGGCCGCGGATCTGCGGCAGATAACCCGGTCGTCCCGTCCGGTGCACCGTGCCGGCGTCCGGCGCGAGCAGCCCGGCGGCGATGCGCAGCACGGTCGTCTTGCCGCCGCCCGCCAGGCCGAACACCTCGCCGTACTTGACCGTGAGACTGACGTCGGCGCAGGCCACCACGTCACCGAACCGTTTGGCGACCCGGTCGAGCTCCAGCACGCCGCGCCCCTCCCTAGCCCTGGTGTCGATATCAGTATCCAGGCCCGGACATGCCGGAAGATTCCGGTGGTTACCTTTGAAAATTCTTCGGCGAACTACAACCTTCGGCTCTCGCGGACCGCGTAGGTTCTGGCAAGGATGCAGATGATCCACGAAGGACCATTGGGGAGTAGCGAAGGCATGGACCCGGAGAAGTGGTTCGCGCAGTACGACGAGAAGCTGCAGGCCGCCGCGGCCAGCGCGAACAAGGCCGACCAGGCGCTGCGCGAGGTGGGCGGAGCGGCCACCTCGCCGGACGGCGAGGTCACCGTACGGGTGACCGCGAACGGGGGACTCGCCGACCTCGTACTGCGTCCCGGCGTCCGCGACCTCGAGCCGGAGCACCTCGCCAGGGTGATCCTCGAGACGAGTCGGCATGCGCAGCGCGACGCCGGCAAGCAGGTCCTGGACGTGATGACGAAGTTCGTCGGCGAGGGCGCCGCGCTGGAGGCGGTCCGGCAGAACCTGCCGCAGGGCTACACCGGCGACGACGCGCCGGTCGACCCGACCGCCCGCCGCGGCCCACGCACCGACGACGACTACTTCGACAGCCCACCAGAGGTCACCAAAGAGTACTGAGCGGGCCGCCGGTGTCTGGACCGAGTGAGCAGCGGAGGCGCCCGGGAGCGAAGCGACCCGCGCTGAGCAGCGCAGGGAGGGAAGACACCGGGTAGAGGCCCGCGAAGCGCCGAGCGGAGCGAGGCAGAACAAACACCGAGTGGGTCTCAGCACTCGTGGGGCAGACAAACACGGGAGAGTGGCGGATCTCATGGGAGAAGGTTTCAACGTAAACGTCGACGAGGTCCGCGCGCACGCGCAGACCGTCGGCGACATCGCGGCGACCGTGCGGTCCGTCGCCGGGGGCGCGCAGGACTCGGTGTCCGGGGGCGCGTTCGGTCAGATCGCCGAGTTCTTCGCGTCGGCCATCACGGGCGCGGCGGACGTGGTGCGGCAGTCCGTGAACCACGCCGGCGAGACCGTCGACCAGGTCAGGACGGGGCTCACCCTGGCCGCCGACGGCTACCAGCGGATCGAGGAGTCGCACGTGCAGGTCTTCACCGCCGGCGTCGTCCCCTCGGCACCGGCCCAAGGGGGTAAGTAGAAGTGGCTGACACCACCGTCGCACCGCAGACGACGACCGGCACGACCGGTACGACCGGCACCTCCTCGACCAACACCAACCCGGTGCAGAACCTCCTGACGCACATCAAGAGCACGTCCGACGCCATCGACAAGGGCGACGTCCTCGGCTCCGCGATGGGCGTCACGAACGTCGCGCTCGACGTCATCGGGGTCGCCGGTGACCCGCTCGGCGCGATCACGTCGGCCGGGGTCGGCTGGGTGCTCAACGCGATCAAGTTCCTGCGTGAGCCCTTCGACATCCTCATGGGCAAGCCGAGTGCGATCACCGGCTCCGCGCAGTCGTGGTCCACCACCGCGCAGAGCCTGTCGAACACCGCTCAGGTGTACCGCCAGGCCGCGACCACGCAGACCACCAGCTGGACGGGCACCGCGGCCGACGGCTACCGCACGACGAACAACAACCAGGCGGACGGCCTCCAGGCGCTGGCACAGGCGAGCCAGGCGGTGTCGTCGGCGATGAAGACCGCGGGTCAGGCCGTCGCGCAGGCCCGCCAGGTCGTGATGAACCTGATCACCCAGGCCGTGCAGCAGATCATCACCATCTGCATCGAGGCGCTGGCGTCGTCGTGGCTGTCGTTCGGCGCGTCGATCGCCAAGGGCATCGCGCAGTCGGTCCAGAAGGCCGTCTCGACCGCGACGAAGACGATGCAGAAGGTCAAGGACGTCGTCCAGAAGCTGCAGCAGATCATCAAGGCCGTGCAGCAGATCCTGCAGCTGGTGCAGCAGGTCAAGCAGATCCTGCAGCAGATCGGCGGCAAGGCCAGCAACCAGCCGGTGGCGACGCCGCAGGTCCAGCCGGTGTCCTACACGGTGCAGGCGCAGGGCCTCGACCCGAACAACCTGGGCGTCTACTCGACCCCCGGTACCCCCATCGCGCCGGGCTACCAGTACCAGGAGGTCCGCAACGTCGCCGAGAACGGCGCGCAGGTCTACCAGACCACGCCGCAGCTGATGAACGGCCCGCAGGTGCAGGCGCCACCGGAGCTCGGCCAGACCCAGGTCGCGCAGGCCACGCCGCAGATCGTGACCGGTCCGCAGGTGCAGGCGGCGCCGCAGGTCAACCCGCAGGCAACGCAGACCACCCCGCAGACGACGACCGGTGGGCAGGTCGTGCAGGCACCGCCGCAGGTGAACCCGGCGCAGACCACGCGGGGCACCACGCAGCAGCCGGCGGCCGGTGGGCAGGTGCAGGCGCCGCGGCCGACCACGCCGACGCAGACGGGCGGGCGGGTCTCGCAGAACGGCTGGCCGGTCAACCCGACACGCAGCGCGCACACCATCCCGGGCACGAACGTGCGCGTGACGGTGGCCGACGGCGATGCCGGCGACGTGCTCATGCACGTGCTCGGCCAGGTGAACTCCCGCGTCGAGGGCGTCGAGCTGAACGGACCGGCCGGCGAGCACGACGACTGGGGCTACGCGGACCGCAACGTCCGGGGCGCCCAGTCCATCTCCAACCACGCCAGCGCCACGGCCGTCGACATCAACGCGACGCGGCACGTGCTGGGTGCGCAGGGCACGTTCACGCCGGCCCAGACCACGGAGATCCACAGCATCCTGGGCGAGGTCGACAACGTGGTCCGCTGGGGCGGCGACTACACCGGCCGCCGCGACGAGATGCACTTCGAGATCGTCGGCACCCCGGAAGAGGTCGCCCGCGTGGCAGAACGCCTCCGCCAGTCCCAACAGCCCTAACCCCGCGCGAGTCCAACGCCCAAGACCCGCGTGTCCAACGCGGCGGACCCGTGAGTTCAACAAATCCGACCGTCACGATTTGTCGAACTCACCGGTCCGCCCGGTTGGACACGCGGGTTCTATGCGTTGGACACGCGGAGGGTCTGTGCGACTACGGCCGTCACCTTGGCCTGGGCCGCGGTGAGGTTCGCCGGGACCAGGCCGATCCTGGTGCGGCGGTGGAGGACGTCGTCCGCGTCCATGGCGCCTTCCCGCTGGACCGCCCACTGGACCTCGCCGGCGGTGATCTCCAGGCCGTCGGCCACCGGGGTCGGGTCGAGCGCGGCGACGCGGGGGGCCTCCGTGCCGTACCTGGCGACCAGGCGTTCCGGTGCGTCCACTCTGGACAGGACGGCACGCGGGGCAGCGCCCACCAGGGAGAGGTAGCGGGTTCGGGACTCCGGCGCGGTCAGGCCGGCCGCCGCGACCGCCGCGTCCACGGCGTCCTGCGCCATGCGGCGGTACGTCGTCAGCTTGCCGCCCACGACCGTCAGCACCCCGTCCGGCGAGCGCAGCACCGCGTGCTTGCGGGACAGGTCCGCGCTGCGACCCGGCGCGTCCAGCAGCGGCCGCAGGCCCGCGTAGCTGCCCAGCACGTCGGCGGGGGTCAGCGGGCGGGCCAGCACCGAGGACGCCACCAGCAGCAGGAAGTCCACATCGGACTGCGGAGCCACCGGCTCGTCGGGGATCTCGCCGTCGAACGGCTCGTCCGTCAGGCCCACGTACACCAGGCCGTCCCGCTGCGGCAGCAGGAACACGAACCGCGACCGCGAGCCCGGCACCGGCACGGTCACCGCCGTGGCGCCGAGGCCGAGCGCCGGCCCGGACACCACCAGGTGCGTGCCGAGCGAGGGCCGCAACCGCACCGACGGCACCAGGTGTCCGGCCCACACGCCGGCGGCGTTGATCACCGACCGTGCCCGGACCTCCACCAGCCGCGCGCCGTCGCGGATCTCCGCGGCCGTGCCGGACAGGCCGACGACCGGCGTGCGCGTGAGGATCTTCGCGCCGAGGCCCGCCGCGGTCCGGGCCAGCGCCACCACGAGCCGCGCGTCGTCGATGAGCTGGCCGTCGAACGACAGCAGCCCGCCGCGCAGGTCCGACGTGCGCAGCCCCGGCGCCAGCGCGAGCGCCTCCTGCGCCGACACCCGCCGCGGCCCCGGCAGCAACGCGGTCGGGGTCCGGGCCGCCCGGCGCAGCACGTCGCCGGCCCGCAGCCCGGCGCGCAGGAACGTCGCCGTGCCCCGGGAAACCTGGCTGTGCAGGGGAATCAGCTGCGGCAGCGACCGGGACAGGTGCGGCGCGGTCGAGGTCATGAGGATCCCGCGCTCCACCGCGCTCTCGTGCGCGAGCCCCACGTCACCCTTGGCCAGGTAACGCAGTCCGCCGTGCACGAGCTTGCTCGACCACCGGGAGGTGCCGAACGCGAGGTCGCGGGCCTCCAACAACGCCACGGACAACCCGCGTGACGCCGCGTCCAGCGCGATGCCCGCGCCGGTGACGCCGCCGCCGACCACGAGCACGTCGACGACCTCACCGGCGGCCAGCGCCGCCAGCTCGGCCGCCCGGCGCGTCGCGTTCAGGGCCGACGACCCGCCGCTCACGACGTTCCCTCGCAGGCTCGGTGACGCCGTTCGTCGGTGTGGTGCCTGTGGTTCGCTCCGCAAGCTCCGCTCACGCCGCTCACGATGTTCCCTCGCAGGCTCGGTGACGCCGTTCGTCGGTGTGGTGCCTGTGGTTCGCTCCGCAAGCTCCGCTCACGCCGCTCACGATGTTCCCTCGCAGGCTCGGTGACGCCGTTCGTCGGTGTGGTGTCCGTGGTTCGCTCCGCAAGCTCCGCTCACGTGCCGACGGTTGCCTCCGCGCGCTGTGCTCACGGTTGTAACGCGACGTCGAGCATCCGGCCCAGCTCGTCCAGCAGCTCGTCGAGTGGGACGTCCGACGTGGACGGCCGGATCGTGAACACGTATGGCTGGAGCAGCAGGAAGATGGCGCGGGCCTGGACCTTCAGCGGCGCCGGGCGGATCGACCCGTCCGCGTGCCCGACGGCGAGCTGCGCGTGCAGGTACTCCTCGGTCATCCGCTGGCTGGTGCCGATCCGCTCGAAGATGTACGGCAGCAGCATCTCCGCGTCCCGCTCGATGACCGCGTGCATGAACGGGTTGGCGGCCAGCTCGCGCAGCATCTGCACGGACGCGACGACCAGCTGTCCGCGTGCGGTCGCCTCGCTCCGCGCCGTCTCGGTCGCGGCGGCCAGGAGCTGGCCGAACTCGCGGGTGATCAGCGCGGCCAACATGCCGCGCACGTCGGGGAAACGGCGGTAGAGCGTCATCCGGCTCACCCCGGCGGTGCGCGCGACATCGCTCAGCGTGGTTCTACGTACGCCTACCGCGAGCACGCACTCCATGGCCGCGTCGAGCAGGACGTCGTCCGCGACGCGGTTGGGTGACGGAGTGTGACGGATGGTGGCCATATGTCACACTATACTCGTGAGTAAGAACAATGACCACCTCGACCACCTGATGCGTCGCGGATGGACTCGTGCCGGTGAAGACCAGGCCGATACCGCCATACTGCCGGCTCATGCCACTCGTTGGCTAGCCGCGCGCACCGGTTTGCCCTTCCGTAGCACTCCGGTTGCCCCGGAATCCGCTTTGGTCGTCCCGGAATCCGCATTGCCACCTGCCGCGTACGACGCGCTGTGCGCCGTGCTCGGGCAACAGCACGTGCATACGGGCCGTGCGGAACGGCTCGGCCGCGCCGGGGGTCTGTCCTACCTGGATCTCCTGCGGCACCGGGGAATCGGCGCACCACCCGTACCCGACGCGGTGCTCACGCCGGCCGATCACGATGCGGTGCAACGGGTTCTCGAGGTGTGTGCGACGCACGGTGTCGGCGTGGTGCCGTTCGGTGGCGGCACGTCGGTGGTCGGCGGCGTGGCCGCGCTGCGCGGGGACAAGGCCGCCGTGGTGGTGCTGGACCTGTGCCGGCTGAACGAGTTGGTGTCCGTCGACCCGATCTCGCGGCTCGCGGTGTTCCAGGCCGGTGTCGTCGCGCCGGCGGCCGAGCGGCTGCTCGCCGAGCACGGGATGACGCTCGGGCACGTGCCCCAGTCGTTCGAACGCGCGACGATCGGCGGGTTCGCCGCGACCCGCTCGTCCGGTCAGGCCTCCGCGGGCTACGGCCGGTTCGACGACATGGTCGAGGGCGTGCGGGTCGCGACACCGCGTGGCGAGTGGCGGCTCGGCGTCGCGCCGGCGTCCGCGGCGGGGCCCGACCTGCGCCAGCTGGTCGTCGGCAGCGAGGGCGCGTTCGGCGTCATCACCGAGGTGACCGTGCGCGTGCGGGAGGCGCCGACCGTGCGCCGCTACGAGGGTTTCGTGCTCGACGGCTGGGACGCGGGCGTGCTTGCGGTGCGTGAGCTGGCGCAGCGGCGCGTGCTCGCGGACGTCACGCGGCTGTCCGACCCGCACGAGACCGACATGGCCTTCTCCCTGTCGGGCGGCCGGAAGACCGCGCTGGTGCGGAAGTACCTGCGGTTGCGGGGAGTTCTCGAGCCGTGCCTGATGATCCTGGGCTGGGAGGCGACTTCCGCGGAGGAGCTGGCACTGCGCAGGCGGACGACGTTGCGCGCACTGCGTGGCCTACGGCCGCTGTCGCTCGGCAGGCCGGCCGGCGAATCCTGGCGGCACGGCCGGTTCGCCGGACCGCGACAGCGGGATGCCCTGCTGGACAAGGGAGTCTGCGTGGAGACGCTGGAGACCGCCGCCTACTGGAAGAACCTGGGCGAGCTGCGCACGGCGGTCCGGGGCGCGCTCGTCGGGTCGCTGTCGGCACCCGGGCGGACACCGATCGTCGCCTGCCACATCTCCCACGCGTACGAGACCGGCGCGTCGCTGTACTTCACCGTGCTCGTCCCGCGTGCCGACGACGACCCGGAAGGCCAGTGGCGGCAGGCCAAAGCGGCCGCCTGCGAGGCCATCGGTCCACTCGGGACGGTCACGCACCACCACGCGGTCGGCGTCGACCACGTGCCGTACCTGCCCCGGGAGATCGGTCAGCTCGGCGTGGACGTGCTCGCGTCGGTCAAGCGGACGCTGGATCCCGCCGGCGTGCTGAACCCGGGAAAGCTGTTGCCCTAGGCGGTTCCCCGCGCACCACGAGGTGCCAGACGATCAGGAGCGCGCCGGCGAGGAACAGCGGCCACGAGTACGCGAGCCGCGTGCCGATCGCGCTCTCGCACGTGTTCACGTAGGTGGCGAGGACGTCCTGGTCCGGTCGGTGGAGCCGGTCGGCGAGCGGCCCGGTCTCCACGCCGCCGATCGTGTTGCCGCACGTGACGTAGCCCGGGTGCGCCGGGTCCGCGTTGGCCACCCGCACCGGCAGCAGTGCGAGCAGGAGGCCGAGCAGCAGCCCGGCGACCGCGAGGACGGCCCAGAACTGCCGCGGTGTGAGCATGACTCTGGCCAGCGGGTCCGCCGGGGGCTCCTCGGCGGGCGGCGTTGCGGTGTACTGGGGCACCGGCTGCCGCACCGTCGGCGCCGCCGCGAGGTCGGGCTCGGTGTTCATGGCGCAAGCGTGCCCCGGAAGGGTCGCTCCTGACCAGGGAATCAGTGAAAAAGGCAGTCAGCGCGGGTAGTACGCGCTCGTCTCGAGCCTGCCGTGGTCACACACCGAGCCGAACGTGTAGTCCACCCGGAACGGCACGGTCTGGTCCGGCGGCGACACGTCGACCGACGCCGCCGCCGGCTGGCACGGTCCGGTGGTCGGCTCGTCACCGGTCGCGACCACGGTCCAGTGCAGCAGCTTGCCCGCCTCGCCGCCGGGCTTCAGCCTGACGAGGGTGGGCACCGGTTCGAGGTCGCGTTCCGCGTTCGTGGGGATCGGCTGTTTGGTGGCGGTCAGGAGCTGGAGGCTGCCGAAGCCCCACAGCGTGCAGGTCTGCCGGCTCTTGTTCGTCACCACGAGGATCGCCGAGCGGTTGCCGGCGTCAGCGCCCATGGACTGGACGGAGCCGGTGAGAAGGTCGGTCGTGCAGGGGTTGTCCTGGCTGGGCGGGGCGCTTTCGCCGCCGATGGCGGGGGAGGAGGTCTGGCTGGTCGACGTCGGTTGGGTGGTCGGCGGTGGCTCACTCGCCGCGTTCTGCCGGGCACCGCATGCAGTGGTGGCCAATAACATCAGTGCGGCGGTCACACAGAGTCGGTTATGTCGGGCCACGCCCTCACCTCCGAGACGGATCCGCGCCTCCCCACGGGGCCGTTAGCATACGCAATCCGTCGACCGAGTTGACCCACACGTAGGTCCAGCACTGCAGACCCCCAGGTAGAGCGATCCGAACTCGCCGGTACTCGCCGCCCTCGTACTCGTCCAACTCCGACAGCGCGCGGGCCGGTTCGGCCAGGTGGACCACCCATCCGGAGACGCCTGGCCCATCGCCCAGCCGTAACGCCGGGTAGCCGAGTCCGGTGTCGTAGAGCCGGCCCGGGACGCGTGCCTCGAACGTCTCCGTGGCGTGTGGTTCGAGCCGCCACCAGTCCGAGGTGTTGGGCTGGAGCGTGCCGTAGACGAAGACGCGCTCGGGGAAGTCCCGCGGTGCCGGCGCCCCGGTCACCTCGCGGACGGCGAGCCCGTCGGTGACGGCCGGAACACCGGTCAGCGCGGCGGCGCCGGACTGGGGGACGTCCAGGCAACGGACCGGCCTGCCGTCGACGAGCAGCGGCATGCGGCGCGGGGCGGCGGCAGTGTAGGCGAGGGGCCCGTCGACGCGGGTGCCGTCGGTGAGGCGGACCTCGCCGGTGTCCACCCGGACCAGGCGGTAGCGCTCGCCGCGGCCCTCGCAGCGGTCGAGGACCGCCACCTGCTCGGGCGTGGCCAGCCAGACGGCGTGGTCCTCGACGTTGCCGGGCATGGCGGTGAGGGTCGCGGGCCGCTGGTCGTCGACCACCCGCAGCCCGCTGGCCCAGACCGCGGCGAGGCCCGTGCACCGGGCCTTCAGCAGCACGGCCGGTCCGCGCAGGCCGAGCGCGGTGCGCAGCCACGTGAGCTTGGACGGGCAGACGTTCGAGCCGTAGCAGAGGACCGGGACGCGGTCGGCCAGCGCAGCCGCGTCCCGGTCGGTCAGCCAGTCGTCGAGGTCCTGCTCGCCGACCCGCCAGCCCGACAGCGCGGCCGGGTCGGCGGCCAGCGGCCAGCCGGTGGCGTCGTCGTGCACGTAGGAACCCGGTGGGCGGCGGCCCGGGTAGGGCGTCGCCGGGTAGTCCTCGTCAGCGAACATGCCTCGACTGTGTCAGAGCCGCGGCAGCTTCTTCCACGGCGGCGCGATGATGTAGGCGACGCCACCCGGGCCGCCGGAGATGCCGCCCGAGGCGTTGATCCGCTTGGTGCGCAGCCAGATCGTCGCGAACTGGTCCCGCTTGTAGACGTTGCGCACGGCCTGGTCGCTGCTCGACGCCGGGTCGTTGGCGATGACGTCGCCGTTCGCGGTGAACCCGACGACGACCATGATGTGGCCGTTCGTGCCGTAGTTCGCGCCGTCCAGCTCGCTGGACAGGAACGACTGCGAGGTGATCACCGGGATGCCCGCCTTGATGAACTTCTCGATGTCGGTGAGGGAGGACAGGCGGGTGATGTGGCCGTTGAGCCCGAAGGAGGCGGCGTAGGCGGTGTTGAACGGCCAGTTGCCGGTGCCGTCGTAGTCGTGGTCGTAGATGTAGCGGGCGGCGTGCGGGACGGTGCGGTCGGCGATGGCCGGGTCGACCCAGGAGAGGTCGCGGTCACTCGGCTTCTTGCCCCAGTACTCGACGACCATCTCCGTCGAGGTCGGGCTGCACCAGGCCTCACCGCCGCCGCCGTACTGGGGGTACTGGCCCTTGTGGATGTTCTGCGAGTAGCGGGGGACGGGGAGCTCGGTGCCCCAGGCGCCCGCGGACGGGCCGGCGGGTGCGGTGTAGCGGTCGGGGATGTTGGAGGTCATCGCGCCGGCCATGCGCACGGTCGGCGTGGTGTGCGAGCCTCGTTCGCGGTAGAGCGTCACGCGCAGCTGGTAGGCCGCGATGGGTTGCGTGGCCACGAAGGTGTCGACGTCGATGTAGCCGACGGCGTCCTCCTGGTCGGGAACCGTCGTCCGGACGATGTCGGTGTCCTTCAGCGCCCAGCGGCCCATCGTGTACCACTGGGACTTGGTGCCGGTTCCGGTGGTGCCCTGCATCTCCACCTGGAGCCAGGTGCGTTCCGGGGTCTGGGCGTTCCAGGAGGCCACGAGCTGGGTGGCGTCGAAGCCCTGGTGGTAGAGCGGGGAGGTCCAGCGGCCGTACTCGTACGTGCGGGTGGTGCCGAGGTCGGGCTCGGTGTGCTCGACCGCGCCGGCCGGGCGGGTGATGACCAGGCCGCGCGGTGTGGTGCGTAGGCCTTCCGCGTGGCCTTGTCCGAGGTCTGTGCCTCGCCATTCGTGGTAGTTGGCCGGAGCGGTGGTGGGGGTCGCGGTGGCTGGCACGGCCGACAGGGACAGGACCAGTGCGGCGCCTACGGTGGCGCTGACCAGGCGTAAGGGATGTGCGCGCATGGCGAGAATTTTCCTGGTCGTTCATGGTCATGTAAATGTCTAGCGCAGTTCCTCTTCCTCCAGTTCCCGCTGGAAGTCGGCCCAGAACTGTTCCACGCAGCGTTCGTAGCGGATGCCCAGTTCCATGGTCTTGACCTGCCAGCGGTCGGCGTAGTCGACGATCTCCGCGCGTTGTTCCTCGTAGGCGTCGGCTCTCGCCCGGTGGGCCTCGCGGCGGTCGCGGGTCAGCTGCAGGAGGTCCTTGCGGGTGCCGAAGTTCAGGAAGAACAGTTTCAGCAGGCCCAGGTCCCGCACCTCGGTCTGCTCGTCGGTGGGGGCGGACAGCCAGTCGCGCAACGCCTCCCGGCCCGCCGGGAGGATCGAGTAGGTCCTGCGCCTCCTGCCGCCCTCCTCCACCTCCTCGGCCACCAGCCCGTCGGCCACCAGGCGGGCCGGCTCGTCGTAGAGCTGGGAGTGGGCGAAGGCCCAGAAGTTCCCGATGGTGTTGGAGATCCACTGTTTGAGGTCGTAGCTGGTCGCGGGGGAGTAGCTGAGCATGCCCAGCACGACATACGACGTCGCGGTCAGCTTCCGCGTCCGAGGTTCGGGCACGTGCCGACGATACCGATCTCCGACGGTCGGTGCCGACCATTTGGACTAGGCCAAAGGGCACCTCAGAGCACCGCCTGGCTCTGCGTAACCCTCGCCACCAGGCGTTTTTCGTCGTCGACAACATCGGATTCCACTACGATGATTCGCCGGCCGACGTGGAGCGGACGGGCTATCGCGGTCGCGTGACCCGAACGGACCGCCCGCAGGAAGTTGGTCTTCGACTCGATGGTGGTCGTACCTTTTGACCCCTGGGGCAGGTTCAGGAACGCGCACAGCGCGCCCACGTTGTCCGCCAGCGCCATGATCACGCCGCCGTTCAGCGCGCCGCCCGCCGTGCACAGCGACTCCTGCCACGCCACACTGCCCGTCACCTCCGCCGGCGTGGCCGACACGACCTCGATGCCCAGGTGCGCCGCGAAAGGCACGGTCTGGTGCAGGGAGGCCGTGGCGGCCGGGTCCGCGACCGAGCCGGACACCGACTCCGTGTCGGAGCTCATGACAGGTGCGCGATGTCGAGCTT
Organism: Actinophytocola sp.; assembly: GCF_045807065.1. Lineage (GTDB taxonomy): Bacteria > Actinomycetota > Actinomycetes > Mycobacteriales > Pseudonocardiaceae > Actinophytocola. The sequence continues at coordinate 12,298 of NZ_JBJMIE010000497.1, forward strand.
GCCCTCCGCTGCCGCCGCGCGGATGCGCTTCTTGTCGAACTTGCCGACGCTCGTCTTCGGCACCTCGTCGATGAACGTCCAGTGCTCCGGCAGCTGCCACTTCGCGACCTTGTCCGCCAGGAACTCGCGCAGCTCCGCCGGTGTGACC
>NZ_JBJMIE010000498.1:0-8824 GCF_045807065.1 Actinophytocola sp.
GGACGTGGCGACCTCCCTGCTGTCCACGATGGACTCCGCGGTGCAGCCGCCGAAGTCCGTGCGCTCCACGGGGGTCTGGCCGTGGGCACGCCAGGCGTCCGAGGCCGACCTGGCGCGGGTGGTGGCGGAGATGGTGGCACGCATGGAGGAGGAGATCGGCGAGGGCACGGTCGCGGTGATCGCCCCGGACGGCTCGACCCTCAACGTGGACGCGCTGCTCCTGCCGCCGCGGGCCACCAAGGGCCTGGAGTTCGACGGCGTGATCGTCGTGGAACCGGCGACGATCATCGCCGGCCCGGCGGGGCCCGCGGACCTGTACGTGGCGCTGACCCGCGCCACGCAGCGGCTCGGTGTCGTGCACACGCGGCCACTGCCGGACTGCCTGCTGCTGCTCGACGACGTGACCCCGTAGCGGCGAACCTGGCCCGGGCGCGAATCAGGACGACTGCGCCTTCGTCAGCAGTTCCTCCAGGGTCTGCCGTTCCTCGGCGCTGAGCACGGTCAGCGCCGAGGTCTCGCTGAGCCGCCTGCTGAGCGCTGCCCACACCGCCACGCCGCGGTCGGTCAGGGCGAGCGTGCGCTTGCGGCCGTCGGTGGGGTGGGGGCGCCGCTCGACCAGGCCCGACCTGTCCAGCTTGTCGGCCATCAGGCTGATCGTCGACGGGTCGCAGCGCATCTGCCGGGACAGGTCGCGCATCGTCGGCGTCTCGGCGGACGGGTCGAGGGCGCACAGCAGGGACGCGGCGGACACGGTCAGGTCGAACTCGGCGAGTACCTCGCCGGCCACGGCCAGCGTCGCGTCCGTGAGCGAGGTCAGCCGGCGCAGCAACCGCATCATCTGGTTCGCCTCGTCGACGGTCTCTGCCATGTCTCCTATGATACCGTCTGAATAAGTCATTGATTTTCTCAATGATATATCCAAGTAAGCTCAGGAGGAGCCGTGGAGCTGGGGATCGCGCTGCCGACGAGCGGCGAGAAGGCGTCGCCGGGAGCCATCGTGCGCATCGCGCAGGAGGCGGAACGGCTCGGCTACGCCGCCGTCTGGACCTTCGAGCGGCTGCTGCGGCCGGTCGACAAGGTCGTCTTCCCGGGCGTGGCCGAACCGCAGGAAACCCCCGAGGTCTACCGGAACGTCTACGAGCCGCTGGAGACCCTCAGCCACGTGGCCGCGCTGACCAGCCGGATCAAGCTGGGCACCAGTGTGATCGACGCGCTGCTGCACCCGCCGGTCGTGCTCGGGCGCCGGTTCGCGACGCTCGACCAGTTCAGCGGCGGGCGGGTGATCGCCGGTCTCGGCCAGGGCTGGATGCGGCAGGAGTTCGAGACCGTGGGCGTGCCGGCCAGCCGCAAGGGCGCCGGGTTCGAGGAGGTCATCGCCGCGCTGCGGGCGGTGTGGGGGCCTGACCCGGTGGCTTTCGACGGCCGCTTCTACACGATCGCGCCGTCGGAGATCAATCCGAAGCCGGTCCAGAGCCACGTGCCGATCCTGGTCGGCGCGATGACACCCAGGGGCATCGAGCGTGCCGCACGGGTCGCCGACGGGCTCAACCCGATGGTGTTCGCCCAGGACCAGCTGCTCGGCACCGTCGCCATGTTCCGCGACAGCGCACGGGAAGCCGGCCGCGACCCCGACGCCCTGACCGTGGTCGCCCGCGCGAACGTGCCCGTCACGCAGAAGCCGATCGACGACGAACGGCCGTTCCTGGGGGGCTCACCCGAGCAGATCGCCGAGGACCTGGCCGCGCTGGAGGGCAAGGGCATCGACCAGGTGCTGTTCGCCAACGGCGCGTTCGTCGACCTGGACACGGAGGTGGACCTGCTCGCCCAGTTGGTGACCGCTGTCCGCTGACAGGTCGGAGCGCGGATACCCGCTGAGGCGCCACCGGCCGATCACCACGTGACCGGCAGCCGGACCGGCTGCCGGTGGTTGAGCGTCGGGACGAAGGGGATCGGCTGCTCGCCGACGATCCGCAGTCCGGGCATCCGGCGGATGAAGGTCTCGAGCGTGGTGCGCAGTACCGCGCGAACCACCGGCGCGCCGAGACAGAGGTGGTGTCCTTGTCCGAAGGTGAGGTGCTGCGTCCGCGGCCGGGTGATGTCGAACTCCTCGGGTCGGTCGACCAGCGCCTCGTCCCGGTTCGCCGACCCGAAGGCCACCATGACCTCCGTGCCCGTCGGCAGCTCCACGCCGCTGAGGGTGACCGGCCGGGTGGTGATGCGTGCGAACGTCTGGGCGGGTGGGTCGTAACGGCAGATCTCCTCGATCGCGCTGTCGATCAGGTCGGGTCGGGCCACCAGCGTCGCCCACTGGTCGTGGTTGGCGAGGAGGTAGTAGATGCCCGTGCCCAGGATCGCCTCCACGGAGTTCGCGGAGCTGATGACCCCCGGGAGGCACCAGGCCAGATCGGACTCCTGTTCGAAGGTGAGCGGTGCGTCACCCGGCGCCAGCTCGGCCGTGACCGCGCTGATGAGGTCGTCGCGCGGATCGGTTCGCCGGGCCCTGGCGTAGTCCACCACCGTGTGGTGCAGCTCGATCATCAGGCGGGCGGTGGCGACCTGTTCGTCCGGCGTCAGGTTGCCTGCCCGGAAAATACGCGACGCGGCACGGCTGAGCTTGTTCACGCGCTCGTAGTCCGGCTCGTCGATCCCGAGTACGCGAGCGAGGACCCGGAAGGGCAGGATATGGATGAATTGTTGCACGATGTCGGCTTTTCCGGCGGGCAGCATCGCGGCGACGAGCGCGTCGACCTGCTCGCGGATGAATGGTTCGAGGCGGCGCACGTGTTTTTTCCCGAGTGCCTTGAGGAACGGCGTGCGTAGCCGCTCGTGTGCCGCGCCGTCCGTGTTGAGCAGCCCGCGCGTCATCGGGTAACCCCGCTCCAGCACGGCCACGCATTCGGGGGTGAACGTGGCGCTGACCGAGCGGATCGCGTTCGCCGACGAGAACACCTCGGGATGCAGCAGTACGTGGCGGACGTCTTCGTACCTGGTGACCACCCAGGCCTGGAACACCGTCGAGTAGAAGACCGGCTCCTCGCGGCGAGCCCTGGCGTGGAAGGAATACGGGTCGGCGAGGTGCGCGCCGAACGGGTCGTAGCTGGCGCCGATCGACGTTTTTTCCGCAGGAATCATCGACACGGCTCCTGCCGCGTTGGGAACAGTCGGCAAGAATTGGACAGTTTCCGCCAATTCTGTCCTCAACCGTAGGTACGGCTCCGCGGGGCTGCCATGGCGCATTTCGCCTAGGCAGTCCGCGCCCCTAGGGTCCGAAAAGCGGAATATCGGTGTTTTACTACCAACGGAGCGTTATCGCCGCTTGATGCTGATCGGCAGGCCGTCCTTCGGCATCGGCAGCGCCGTCGGGTCCCACTGGACGTGGTAGTCCCGCGGGACCGTCCACTCGAAGCGGCGCAGCAGTTCGTGCGCGATGGCCTTCACCTCGTAGGTGCCGAAGTGCATGCCGATGCACTTGTGCACCCCGCCGCCGAAGGGCATGTACGCGAACCGGTGCGACTTGTCCTCCCGGCGTTCTGCCGAGAAACGCAGCGGGTCGAACCGGTGCGGCTCGGTCCAGTACTCCGGCAGCATGTGGTTCAGCCACGCCAGCGTCGTGACGAACACGCCCTTCGGCAGGTGGTGGCCCAGCAGCTCGGTGTCCTTGACCGTTCTGCGGACCATCCACGGCACCGGTGCCACGAGCCGCATGCACTCCTTCAGCACGAGATCCAGCGTGGGCAGCGAGCTCAGCAGGGGCACCGACAGGGGCTCGTCGCCGATGGCCAGCGACTCGGCTCGCGCCCTGTCCTGCCACTCGGGGTGCTTGCCGAGGTAGTACACCAGCGCGGACGTGGCGATGGTCGACGTGTCGTGGGCCGCCATCATCAGGAAGATCATGTGGTTCACGACGTCGTCGTCGGTGAACGTCTCGCCGTCGTCGGTGCGGGCGTGGCACAGGGCGGCGAAGAGGTCGTCCGAGTCGGACGCGCGCTTGGCCGGCAGGCTGCGGCGGAAGTAGTCCTCCAGCACCTTGCGGCCGTTCAGCCCCGCCGCCCACCGGCCGCCGGGCACGGGGAAGCGCACCAGCGCCGTCCCCGCCCGGACCGTGGCCACGAACGCCCTGGTCAGCCGGTCCGAGCTGCCGCCCAGCGAGGACGCCATGAAGATCTTGGTGGCCACGTCGAGCGTCAGCTGCTTGAGCGCCGGGTACACCTGGAAGCTGTCCTGAACCGGCCACGCCGACACGCCGGGCCGGACCACGTCGCCCACCTGCGCCATGTACCCGGACAGCCGCTCGGCGGTGAACGCCAGCTGCATGATCCGCCGGTGGTAGAGGTGCTCGTCGAAGTCGAGCAGCATCAGCCCGCGGTGGAAGAACGGGCCGATGAAGTACTCCCAGCCCTTCTGCGAGAACGCCTTGTCCCGGTTGGCCAGCACCTCCTGCGTGGCATCCGGCCCGGACGCCGACACGACCTTCACCCCGAACGCGCTCACCCACGAGATCGGCCCGTGCGTGTGGTACCGCTTCATCGCGTAGTTCAGGCCCAGCCGCAGCATCTCCAGGCCGTGGCCGAGGAACGGCAGGCCCCCGTCGCCGGGGACCGGCTTGAGCCCGGACGGTGGTGTGGACAGGTCCCTGCGCCGCCAGTCCTTGGCCAGCAGCCATCGGTCGAACGCGTTCTTCTCCAGCTCGAAGGGCGCCTGAAGCTCGGTGGACATGACCCCTACCTCCCAGCGTTGAGCACCGCGACGACCAGCTCGACCAGTTCCGCCGCGATTCGTGGCCTGGTGAGCAGCCGAGGGGTGCGGGCGAGGTCGTTGACGACCGTCAACGCCGCGTGCACCACGACTTTCGCTTCCTGCTCGGTGAGCGCCGACTCCGAACGCAGCTGGCGCACCCACTCGGCCACGTACGCGCGCTGCAGCCGGACGAGCTCCTTGCGGTCCCGATCCGGCAGGTTCGCCAGCTCGTTGACGAAGTTCGCCATGATGTTGTCGGACCGGAGCACGGTGTCGACGTACGACGTGGCCAGCGAGCGCAGCGCCTCCTCGGGCGGCAGCACCGCCGCCTTCTCGGCGTCCTGGGCGAGCCGGTCGGCCATCCGGTACCCGCCGGCCACGAGGATCGCGGCCTTGCCGGGGAAGTAGCGGTAGATGCTCGGCCCGGCCATGCCGGCCCGCGCCCCGATGTCCTCCATGCTCACCCTGGCGTACCCGCGCTCGCGGAACAGCGAGAGCGCGGCCGTGAGCAGCTCCTCGCGGCGCGACCCGGCGACCCCCGGCTGCGGCTGCTTGCCGGGCAGGGTCCCCGGCACCGGGTCGGGCACGGGCGGCAGGTCGGTGGCCGCCCACGAGGTGACCGCGGCCGCCAGCCGGGTCAGCAGGTCCTCGAACCGGCGCCGCGGCGGGTTCACGTGGTGCACCGACACACTCCCGTACACCGACAGCGTCGCCCAGCCGAGCAGCTCGGCGTCGGCCGCCGACAGGGCCGGTCGCGCGTCGCACAGCACGATGGCCCACTGCGAGATCAGCTCCGCGCCGCGGTGGCGGATCTTGGTCCGGTCCGCGCCGGAGAGGTGCCGTCCCTCCCACCGCCACAGCGCGGTGATGTGCCGCCGGTCCACGGCCAGCGCCGCGACCGCGCGCAGCAGCGCGTCGAGCTGTTCGGCCGGGGTGCCGGGCGTGGCCAGCGCCCGCTCGGTGACCAGGCCGAACGTGTCCATGCCGGACAGCAGCACGTGCGCCAGGATGTCCTGCTTGCCGCGGAAGTGCCGGTAGACGGCAGGTCCCGTGACGCCGGCGGACTGCGCGATGTCGTTGACGCTGACCTGGTGGTATCCGTGCTTCCGGAACAGCTCCGCCGCCGCCTCGGCCAGCTGCGCCTTGCGATTGCGTGGCCGCCTCACCGGCGGTCGGGAAGTCTCCGCCACGGTCGGTTCCTCCAAATGGGGCAGTTCGCAGTCAAGCTAGCGGACCGCCCACGTTGTTGGCAACGTGCCAACTCGCCACGACAAGTTAACACCAATTAGCACGGCGCCCGCCACCTCGCGCCTCGCTGTAGCTGAGGCGGGGACCACACCCCCAATCGGGTCCGTGACGTTGACAACGCTGGATCCAGTGCCAACATGTTAATCAGTATTAGCCCTCGAGAGGACCCCTAGCGTGGCTACCGAAGCATTCGTGTACGACGCGATCCGTACCCCGCGCGGCCGGGGTAAGAAGACCGGGTCGCTGCACGGCACCAAGCCGATCTCCCTCGTCGTCGGCCTCATCGACGAACTCCGCAAGCGCAACCCCACGCTGGACGTCGACCGGGTCTCGGACCTGCTGCTCGGCGTGGTCACCCCGATCGGTGACCAGGGCAGTGACATCGCGAGGACCGCCGCCATCGCGGCCGGGCTGCCCGACACCGTCGGGGGCGTGCAGCTCAACCGCTTCTGCGCCTCCGGTCTGGAGGCCGTCAACATCGCCGCCCAGAAGGTCGCCTCCGGGTGGGACGAGGTCGTGATCGGCGGCGGCGTCGAGTCCATGTCGCGGGTCCCGATGGGCTCCGACGGCGGCGCGTGGGCGATGGACCCGGCCACCGCGTACGACACCTACTTCGTGCCGCAGGGCATCGGCGCCGACCTGATCGCGACGATCGAGGGCTTCTCGCGCGAGGACGTCGACGCCTACGCGGTGCGCAGCCAGCAGCTCGCGGCCAAGGCCACGAGCAACGGCTACTTCGCGAACTCGATCGTCCCGGTGGTCGACCAGAACGGCATCACCGTCCTCGACCACGACGAGCACATGCGCCCCGACACCACGGTGGAGGGTCTGGCGAAGCTGCCGCCGTCGTTCGCGGCGATCGGCGACATGGGTGGCTTCGACGCCGTGGCGCTGCAGAAGTACCACTACGTCGAGAAGATCAACCACGTGCACCACGCCGGCAACTCCTCGGGCATCGTCGACGGCGCCGCGCTGGTGCTCGTCGGCTCGGAGCAGGCCGGCAAGGACATGGGCCTCACCCCGCGCGCCCGCATCGTCGCCACCGCCACCTCCGGCGCCGACCCGACGATCATGCTCACCGGCCCGGTCCCGGCGACCGAGAAGCTGCTCGCGCGCACCGGCCTGACGGTCGAGGACATCGACCTGTTCGAGCTGAACGAGGCGTTCGCGTCGGTCGTGCTGAACTACCAGAGGAAGCTGCGCATCCCCGACGAGAAGCTCAACGTCAACGGCGGCGCCATCGCCATGGGCCACCCGCTCGGCGCGACCGGCGCCATGATCCTCGGCACCATGGTCGACGAGCTGGAGCGCCGCCAGGCCCGCCGGGCCGTGATCACCCTCTGCATCGGCGGCGGCATGGGCGTCGCGACCCTCATCGAGCGCGCGTAAGACCTGCTTGCGGAGTCTTGCCATGAGCACTGAAGGAAACGACACTCAATGACCAACACCATCCGCTGGGAGAAGGACGCCGACGGGATCGTCGTCCTCACGTTGGACGACCCCAACCAGTCGGCCAACACCATGAACCGCGACTACGCGGAGTCCATGGCCGCCGCGGTCGACCGGCTGGAGTCCGAAAAGGACTCGATCACCGGCGTGGTGGTCACGTCGGCGAAGAAGACGTTCTTCGCGGGCGGCAACCTCAAGGACATGATCGAGGCGAAGCCGGACCAGGCCAAGGAGGGCTTCGACTTCATCCAGGGCATCAAGGCGCAGCTGCGCAAGCTGGAGACGCTGGGCAAGCCGGTGGTCGCGGCCATCAACGGCGCCGCGCTCGGCGGTGGTCTGGAGATCGCGCTCGCCTGCCACCACCGGATCGCCGCGGACGTCAAGGGCTCGCAGATCGGCCTCCCCGAGGTGACGCTTGGCCTGCTGCCCGGTGGCGGCGGCGTCACGCGGACCGTGCGCCTGCTGGGCATCCAGACCGCGCTGCTCTCCGTGCTGCTGCAGGGCCAGCGGTACAAGCCGGCCCAGGCGAAGGACATCGGCCTCGTGCACGAGGTGGTGTCCTCCGTGGACGAGCTGCTGCCGAAGGCCAAGGAGTGGATCAGGGCCAACCCCGAGGCCGCGCAGCCGTGGGACGTCAAGGGCTACAAGATCCCGGGTGGATCGCCGTCGCACCCGGCGTTCGCGGCCAACCTGCCGGCGTTCCCGGCGAACCTGCGCAAGCAGCTCAAGGGCGCGAACATGCCGGCGCCCAGGGCGATCCTGTCCGCCGCGATCGAGGGCGCGCAGGTCGACATCGACACCGCGCTGACGATCGAGTCCCGCTACCTGTTGGAGCTGCTGTCCGGTCAGGTCGCGAAGAACATGATCAAGGCGTTCTTCTTCGACCTGCAGCACATCAACTCCGGCGGCTCCCGCCCGGACGGCTACGAGAAGTTCACCGCGCGCAAGGTGGGTGTGCTCGGCGCCGGCATGATGGGCGCCGGCATCGCGTACGTCTGCGCGCGCGGCGGCATGGAGGTCGTCCTCAAGGACGTCTCCGCCGAGGCGGCGGGGAAGGGCAAGGACTACTCGGTCAAGCTCTTCGACAAGGCCGTCTCCCGCGGCAAGGTCACGCGTGAGAAGGCCGACGAGACCCTCGCCCGGATCAAGCCGACCGCCAAGGCGGAGGATCTGGCCGGCTGCGACCTGGTCATCGAGGCCGTCTTCGAGAGCACCGAGCTGAAGCACAAGGTGTTCGCGGAGATCGAGAACATCGTCGCGCCGGACGCCGTGCTGGGCTCGAACACCTCGACGCTGCCGATCACCGGCCTCGCCGAGGGCGTGAAGCGGCAGGAGGACTTCATCGGCCTGCACTTCTTCTCGCCGGTCGACAAGATGCCGCTGGTCGAGA
>NZ_JBJMIE010000499.1:0-12169 GCF_045807065.1 Actinophytocola sp.
ATCGCCGGCCGCGCGCGGGGCGCGACGCTCGGCACCGCGGCGATCAGCATGCGGGTGTAGGGATGCTGGGGCCGCGCCAGCACATCGCGCGTCGGCCCGGTTTCGACGATCCGGCCGTCCTTCATGACCGCGACCCGGTCGCCGAGCGACAGCGCCTCGACCTGGTCGTGCGTCACGTAGATCGTGGTCAGGCCAAGCTCGCCGACCAGCTTCTTCAGGTCGGCGCGGAACGACAGCCGCAGCAGTGCGTCCAGGTTGGACAGTGGCTCGTCCATGAGCAGGACGTCCGACTCCACGACGATCGCCCGCGCCACGGCCACGCGCTGGCGCTGGCCGCCCGAGAGCTTGGCCGGGTAGCGATCCAGGTACTCGGTCAGCTGGAGCATCTCCGCCGCCCACTCGACCTTGCGCCGGATCTCGTCGGCGGGCACGCCACGCACCTTCAGGCCGAACCCGATGTTGTCCCGGACCTTCTTGTGCGGGAACACCGCGTAGGACTGGAACACCATGGACAGGTTGCGGTGGCGGGGTTCGGCGTACGTCACGTCCCGGCCGCCGATCACGACCTGGCCCTCGTCGGGTAGCTCCAGGCCCGCCACCGCACGCAGCAGCGTGGTCTTGCCGCAACCGGACGGGCCGAGCAGCACCATGAACTCACCGTCCGCGATGGACAGCGAGACGTCGTCGGTGGCCCGGGTGCGCGCACCCGGGTAGGTCTTGACCAGCGAACGCAACTCGACGTCAGCCACGCGAACCCCACATGCTCAACAGGTAACGGCGCATCAGGAGGATGAACAGCAACGCGGGCAGCACGAGTGCGAGCCCGCCGGCGAACCGGTACGACTGCGGCGAGTCGGCCAGTGCAACCAGCACCTGCGCCGGCAGCGTGCGGTGCCCGATGGTCAGCACGCCGGCGCCGAGCACCTCGTTCCAGGACAGCACGAACGTGAACACGGCCGACGCGGCAAGCCCCGGGACCGCGAGCGGGAGCACGACCCGGCGGAACGTCTCCGCGCGGGTGCAGCCGAACACCCGCGCGGCCTCCTCGAGGTCCGCCGGCACGGCGACGAAGATGCTCGCGGTGATCAGCACGGTGGTCGGCATCGCGAGCGCCGCGTGCACGAGCGTGACGGCACCGACCGTGTCGTAGACGCCCGCACGCAGGAAGATCGTGGCCAGCGGGACGGACAGCACGACGATCGGCAACGCCCGCACCATCAGCATGAACACCTGGTAGGCGTCCCGGCCGCGGAACGTGTGCCGGGCGAGCGCGTAGCCGGCGGGCGCGCCGATCGCCAGCGACAGCACGACGGTGTAGACGCCGGTCAGCACCGAGTTGCCGAACGCCGGTAGCACACCGGTGCTGGTGACGAACCCGCGGAGCGTGTCGAGCGTGAGGTCCGACGGCAGGAACGACTTCGGGAACTCGGCCAGCTCGTCCGGTGTGGACAGTGCCGCGAGCGCGATCAGCACGATCGGCAGCACCATGAACAACGACACCAGCACGCAGGCGAGCTGGACCAGTGCCCGGCGCAGCCGCCTGCGCCGCAACGGAGCCAGGTCGACGGGCGGCAGTGCCTTCGCCGCCACCGCGGTCACGGGCGTGGTCAGGGTCATGCCGCCACCCGCTTCCGCAGCGCCCGCAGGTACACGACGGACACGACCAGCGAGATCGCCAGCACCACCAGTGCCAGCGCGCTCGCGACAGAGGCGTTCTGCAGGTTCACGTACCACTGGTACGTCTCACCGACGAGCAGCGGGAAGTTCCGCCCGGTCAGCGCCTGCGCGACCGCGAAGACCTGGATCGCGAGGATGGTCCGCAGGATCAACGCCACCTGCAGGCTCGGCCTGATCATCGGCAGCGTCACGTGCCACAGCCGCTGCCACGCCGACGCGCCGAACACCTGCGCGGCCTCGTCGAAGTCGCGTGGCACCATCTGCAGCCCGGCCACCAGGATCACGAACACCAGCGAGGTGGCCCGCCAGACCTCGGCCACCACGACCGCGAACAGCATGCCGGCCGGGTTGTCGTAGTCGAGCCAGCCGATCCCGTCCGAGATCCCCAGCCAGGACAGGAACGAGTTGAGGTACCCGCGGTTCGAGAAGATCGACAACCAGACGAGGCCCGCGGCCAGCTCGGACATGGCGAGCGGGATCGTCCACAGGTAGAAGTGCAGGCCCGCGAGCTTCGGCCGTGACTGCAACAGCAACGCCATGCCGATGGCCAGCGCCACCTGGACCGGCACCACGATCACGGTCAGCAGCAAGGTGTTCCGCAACGCGCGCCCGAAGTAGGCGTCGTGCCACATCCGCGCCCAGTTGTCGAGCGTGAAGGCGCCGCCGGACCGGAACGCGGTGAGGATCCCCTGCACCAGCGGCCACCCGAACAGCAGCAGCATGAACACGATCGACGGCGCGAGCAGTAACCAGGGGACGCGTGTCCTCATCACGCCACCTCACAGGGCGAGCCCGGCGGATCCGGCGCCCAACAAGCCACCTTCAGCTCACCGAGCAACTGGTTCATGACCTTCGCCTGATTGTCCAAAGTGGACCTTATGTCGGCGCCGTTCAGCACGATCGACTGGAACGTGTCCTTGAAGACCTTGCTCACCTCGCCCTCGCGGGTGCCGACCCCGACCGGCGGCAGGGCCACCAGCGCGTCCGGCGCGGTCCGCTGCCGCTGGATCGCGTCGGCCTCCAGCCTGATCGCCGGCGTCAGGTCCGCCGGCAGGTCCACGCGCACGGTCGGGAAGAACGCGTTGGCCCGCAGCACGTCGACCTGCGCGGCCGGCCGGGACAGCGCGGCGACCACCTTCTGGGCCACGTCCTCCTCCGGGGCACCCTTGGGGATGGCCATGCCCGTCAGCACGACCAGGTACCCGAGTCCCTTGGGCCCGCGCGGCGACGGCACCATGACCCACCTGTCCGGCTCGGCCTGCGGCGCGTTGATCAGGCGGGCCACGTGGTCCCAGCCGATCGTGGCCTCGCCGGCGGCCAGCGGCTCCTGCACGAAGTCGTAGTTGGTCGAGGTCGGCACCGCGTTGTGCCACAGCTCGCGGAAGTACTGCCAGGCGCCGACCGCCTCACGCGACCGGTACGTCGTGATCTGGCCGCCGGTGAACGAGGGCAGCAGGAAGCCCTGCGTGAACCGGTGCAGCAGCCCCTTCGGCCCGGCGGGCAGCGCGAGCACGGGTTTGCCGCCGTTGGCGCGGCGGGCGGCGGTGACCCAGTCGAGGAACTGGTCGTAGGTCAGCGCGTGCACGTCCGCCCCGGCTGGCAGGTGCTCGAGGGTCTCCTTGCGGGCGCAGACGACGTAGCTGGCCTGCGCCCACGGCACGTACCAGGTCCGGTCGGTGCCCGCGCGGGCCAGGTCGAGGAACTCGGCGGGCCAGCCGAGGTCGCCGAGGCCGTCGAGCAGGTCGGTGAGGTCGGTCAGGTAGCCGTCGGCGAGTGGTGCGAGGTCGCCGTGCAGGCCGCCGAGGAGCGAGGTGCGGACCGAGCCGGCGTCGACCTGGGTGCGGATCTGCGTGGCGAACGGGCCGGGGTCGGAGGTCACGTAGCTGACGTCGCCGGCGACGCGCTTCGCCAGGATCCCGCGGAACCGCTCGGCCTCCTCGACGGGCGTGAACTGGGTCGAGAAGAATGTCATGCCCGACCCACCGGTCGTGGCGAACCCGGTGAGCGCTCCACAGCCGCTCAGCGCGGACGCGGCGGCACCGCCGACCGATGTCGCCAGCAGCCCGCGCAGGACGGACCGCCGTGAAACCGGTGCCACAGTGCACCTCCGTAAGACTTATGTCTAATAGTTAGACAGAAGTGGCGCATACAAATTTAGGGTGGGGTCATGGGCGACGTCAACAGACCTTTGCCAACCGGTGGCGCGGCATCGCCCGGAAATGTTGTCGCGGTGTTACGCGACGCCGGCCCGCTGACCCGCCAGCAGTTGCAGGCGCTGCTCGGGCTGTCCCGCGCCACGCTCGTCGAGCGGCTGGACACGCTGCACCGACTACGCATGGTGCGCACCGTCGGTCATGACGCGTCGAGCGGCGGCCGGCGGGCACAGCTGCTCGAGGCGGACCGCACGAGCCGGGTCGCGGTGGTCGCGTGGTTGGGCGCGAGCCACCTGTCGGTGGGGGTCGTGGACCTCGCCGGCACGGTGCTCGTCGACCACACCGAACGCCTGCCGCTCGGTCACACCCCGGCGGACGTGCAGCCGTGGCTGGTGGACACGGCCCGCGAGCAGCTGTCCGCCACCGGCCGGGCGGGCGACCTGGCCGCGGTGGGGTTGGCCGTGCCGGGGCAGATCGACCAGGAGACCGGCATCTCGATCACGCCGCCGACCATGCCCGCGTGGCGCGACCAGCCACTCCGGGACGCCCTGGCCGACGGCCTCGGCGTCGAGGTCCTGCTGGAGAACGACGCGAACGCCCTCGCCTACGGCGAGTACCTGGCGGCCGGCAGCCGGCAGTCGACCGTGCTCGGCGTGGCCGTCGGCACCGGCATCGGCGCCGGCGTGGTGATCGGCGGCCGCCCCCACCGCGGCGCGACGGGCTGCGCCGGCGAGATCGGCCACATCCGCATCGAGGGCCACGACGAGCGGTGCACGTGCGGCCGCCGCGGCTGCGTGGCGGCCCTGGCCAGCGGCAAGGCCCTGATCCGCCAACTGCGGGACGAGGGCGTCCGCTCCCTGCCGGACGTGGTCCGCCGGGTCGAGTCGGGCGCTCCCCAGGCGGTGGCCATGGCCACGGACGCGGGCCGCCTGGTAGGCACGGTCCTCGCGACGGTGGTCACGATCCTCAACCCGCACCTGGTACGGGTCGGCGGCGAGATCGGCGCGTTGGCCCCGTTCCGAGCGGGCCTGGCGGAAACGCTGACCGAGCAGTCCCACGAGGTGGCCGCCCGCGGCCTGGACGTCGGCCCCGCCGTCCTGGGCGAGCGGGCACCCCTGGTGGGCATGGCCGGCCTGGCCGCGGAGGCCGTCTTCGCCCCCGAGGCGGTCGACCGCCTGGCGGCCCGTTCCTGACCACGTTCCATATCCGCCGACCGCACTGTTGTCCACAACCCACGCGCCTGTCCACAGGCAAGATCGACAACCCGGGACCGTCGGCACCCGCCGATAGAATGGGACCGGGGCCGGCCCCCGGGTTCGGGTGGGGGCTGCCTACGTTACGGGCGGAAGTTTTCGGAGAAGTTGCGGTCGTGGGAGGTGTCGATCGGGGGCGGGCTGGTTCGACGCGTCGGTGTCAACGCCTTCTGTGAGAGGAACCGCCATGTCCCGCGTCATCTCCGACATGTCCATCTCCCTCGACGGGTACGTCACCGGGCCCGACGACAGCCGTGAGAACCCCTTCGGCACCGGCGCCGAGGGCCTGCACGACTGGATCTGGAAGCGCAAGACCGACGAGGACGTCGCCATCCTGGATGAGGCGGTCAGCAACTGCGGCGCCGTCGTCATGGGCCGCAGGTCGTTCGACAAGAACGAGGGCGACGGCGGCTGGGGCGAGGGCGGGCCGGTCGGCGACACCCCGGTCTTCGTCGTCACGCACCGGCCGCCCACGACGCCGCACCCGCCCGTGTACACGTTCGTCACCGACGGGGTGGCCAGCGCGATCGAGCAGGCCAAGGCGGTCGCCGGGGGCAAGGACGTCGGCCTGCACGGGGCGACCACGGCGCAGCAGGCACTGGACCTGGGCCTGCTCGACGAGATCCAGGTGCACGTGGTGCCGGTGCTGGTGGGTGGCGGCACGCGGCTGTTCGAGCACTTCAGCGGCCCGGTCCACCTCGAGCGGACGCGTGTCGTCGGCACCCCCGCCGCCACGCACATCCGCTTCCGTGTGGTGCGATGACCCCTCGTGGACGTCCTGAACCCGTACCGCCGTGAGCTGCTCGCCCACTGCTACCGCATGCTGGGCTCGGTGCACGACGCGGAGGACCTCGTCCAGGAGACGCTGCTGCGGGCCTGGCGCGCCTACGACAGCTTCGAGGGCCGTTCGACGCTGCGCACCTGGCTGTACCGGATCGCGACCACGCAGTGCCTGACCGCCCTGGAGAGCCGGGCCCGGCGGCCACTGCCCACCGGGCTCGGCGGCCCGAGCGACACCGGCGGACAGTCCCTCGAGGTACGCGAGGACGTGCCGTGGCTCGAGCCGCTGCCGACGGGCTTCGCGGACGACCCGGCCGCGGTCGTGACGGCGCGGGAGAGCACCCGGCTCGCGTTCGTCGCGGCGCTGCAACATCTGACGGCCCGGCAGCGGGCGGTGCTGATCCTGCGGGACGTCCTCGCCTGGAAGGCGGCCGAGGTCGCCGAGCTGCTCGACACCACGGTCGCGGCGGTGAACTCCGCGCTGCAGCGGGCGCGCGCGCAGCTGGACGAGATCGCGCCGACGCCCGCCGACGTCGTCGCACCCGAGGACAAGCGGGAACTGCTGGACCGCTACGTGACGGCGTTCGAGCGCAAGGACATCGACGGGATCGTGGCGCTGCTCACGCAGGACGCGGTGTGGGAGATGCCGCCGTTCGCGACGTGGTTCGTCGGGCGCGAGCAGGTGGCGCGGCACCTGACCCACCAGTGCCCCGGCGGTCCCGGTGACTTCGACTTCGTCCACACGGAGGCGAACGGCGAACCCGCGCTGGGGATGTACCTGTGGGGCAAGCCGTTCTGCCTGCAGGTCATGACCGTCGACGCAGGCCTGTTCGCGCACGTGGTCTCGTTCTTCGACGACCGGCTGTTCGGCACCTTCGGACTGCCCGCCTCGCGGTAGTCACCTCAGGGCCTCGATCTCCCGCAGCATCGTGTCGGTGATCGGGATGCCGTCGCGCTCACGTTCGGCCCTCGTGCGTTCCTCCGGTTCGCCGGGGACCAGTACCTCGTCGTGACCGGGGGCGGGCGGGGTCGCCACGAGGCGGCGGCAGAACTCCTCGCTCTGGGCGCGGAACTCGTCCGCCGGCTGGAAGGTGTCGATGGGGAAGGCCATGAGCACGGTGCCGAAGTCGCCGGTGTAGCCGGGCATGCTGGCGATGCCGGCGCCGGTGAGCAGGCCGGCGACCAGTTCGATGACCACGGACAGGCCGTAGCCCTTGTGGTCGGCGAACGGCAGGAGCATGCCGCCGGCGTAGAAGTCGTTGGGGTCGGTGGAAAGCCGCCCGTCCGCGTCCCGCACGATCCCCTCGGCGACGGGCAGGCCACGGTCCCTGGCGACGGCGAGCTTGCCCTCGGCGACGACGGAGGTGGCCCAGTCCATGACGACGGGCGGCTTGCCGCGTTCGCGTGGGACGGCCCAGGCGAGCGGGTTGGTGCCCAGCCGCCGCTCCCGCCCGCCGAACGGCGCGACGGACAGGCTCGTGTTGCCGAGCGCGATGCCGACGAGGTCGTGCTCGGCCAGCTCGGCGACGTACTCACCGACGCGTCCGATGTGGTTGCACTCCCGAACGACCGCGACGCCGACGCCGTGCAGGTCGCGCAGCTCCCGCACCGCGCGCCCCGCGGACAGCTGCCCGAACGCCCGCCGCCCGTGCACGGTGATCGCCCCAGGCCGGGTGTGTTCGGCCGTCGGCTCCGCCCGCGGGTCGATCCGCCCCCTCTGGATCTCGCGAACGTACCTGGCCAGCCGGAGCACCCCGTGGGAGTCGTGCCCGAGCAGGTTGGCCCGCACGAGCGACCCGGCGACGGTCCGCGCGGACGCGTCCGGGGTGCCGGCGGCCTTCAGGGCGTCGACGGCGAGCGCGAGCAGCTCGTCAGCTGGGATCAGTGGCACAGGACCTCCTCATGTCCGCCGCCGTGCTGCCTAATGTAGGTGGCGGACGACGACTACGGCTGGCCGGAGGTCCCTGGATGAACTACGACGTGACCGCGGTACGCGCGCACTTCCCGGCGCTGCAGGAGGGTGCGGCCCACTTCGACGGCCCAGGCGGTTCGCAGTCACCGACGCAGGTGGCCCGCGCGGTGGCGGACGTGCTGACCTCGGCGGTGGCGAACAAGGGCGTGATGACCGCGGCGGAACGCCGAGCCACGGAGATCGTCGACGCCGCCCGGGCCGCGGGCGCGGACCTGGTGGGCGGCGAGCCGGCCGGCATCGTGTTCGGCCGCAGCATGACCCAGCTGACGTACGACTTCGCCCGCACCCTGGCCAAGACGTGGGGCCCGGGCGACGAGGTGGTGGTGACCCGCCTGGACCACGACGCGAACGTGCGCCCGTGGGTCCAGGCCGCGGCAGCGGCCGGCGCGACGGTGCGCTGGGCGACCTTCGACCCGGCAACGGGCGTGCTGACACCCGACGACGTCGCGAAGGTCGTGACCGCGCGCACGCGCCTCGTGGCCCTGACGGCCGCGTCCAACCTCCTGGGCACCCGCCCCGACGTGCCCACGGTGGCGGCGACGGCACACGAGGTGGACGCGCTGGTGTACGTGGACGGGGTGCACTACACACCGCACGCGTTCGTGGACATGTCGGCGCTGGGTGCCGACTTCTACGCGTGCTCGCCGTACAAGTTCCTGGGGCCGCACCTGGGCATGCTGGCCGCGGCCCCCGCGCTGCTGGAGGAACTGCGCCCGGACAAGCTAATGCCGTCGTCGGACGTGGTGCCGGAACGCTTCGAGTTCGGCACCCTGCCGTACGAGTCCCTGGCCGGCACCACGGCGGCGATCGACTTCCTGGCCGACCTGGTGCCGAGCCCGGGCACACGCCGAGAACGCCTGGCGAGGTCGTTCGAGGCGCTGGAGCAGCACGAGAGCGTCCTCCTGTCCCACCTGGACAACGGCCTGGCCCAACTGCCGGCGGTGACCCGCTACGGCGCCCCCGACCGCCACCGCACACCGACCACCCTGTTCACCGTGGCGAACGTCCCACCGTCGGAGGTGTACCGAGGGCTGGCGGAGCGCGGCGTGAACGCCCCGGCGGGGACGTTCTACGCGTACGAGTGCGCGCGGGTACTGGGCATCGAGGAGGCCGGCGCGGTCCGCGCCGGTCTGGCCCCGTACACGGACAAGTCCGACGTGGACCGTTTGTTGGAGGCGGTGGCGGACATCGCGGCGTGAGGCGGGCAGTCCACGGCGCCGGGACCAGAGGTCACCGGCGCCGCAGGTATGACGCGCCCCAATCCGACCGGCGAATCCAGAGGCTGCCGGTGCGATGCTCCGCCAGGCGAGGCCGAAGAGCTGGTTTCTCGATGGCCTGAAGCAGGGCCCTTCGGCGGTACCCGCCCGACGCGCCGGAGGGTCCGGTGCAGGTGATGGTTTGGCCAGCACTCGAGCCGCTTGGCCGTCGGCAAAGCCCAGCCATCTTGCCAGCCCGACTCTCCCGATACCCGCGCACTCGCCACCGGCCGCACAAGACCACGCTGATCGATTGCCGCCCCGGACCATCCACGTCCAAGGCCCAGCCAAGCAAGCCGGCCGTCGTGGCCACTCAAGCCCACTGTCGGCGCAACCAAACCAGCAACCGCGTCCACTCAAGCCCCCTATCAGCCTGAACAGAACAGCCGCCTCGCCCACATGAACCCAAGCCGAGCCGACCAAGCCATCGTGCCCACTCAGGCCCACTACCGGCCTGACCAAGCCAGCCACCTCGCCAGCCCTGGCCCCTGCGGCCCCAGGCCGCACAAGCCCACGCAAATCGATTGCCGCCCGGACCAACCACTCCATCAAAGGCCCAGCCAAGCCAGCCATCGTGCCCACTCAGGCCTACTACCGGCCTGATCAAACCAGCCACCTCGCCAGCCCTGGCCCCTGCGGCCCCCGGCCGCCCGCACCCGCACCCAGCTCACCGGGCCGATGCCGAAGGACAAGGCCACCGGACCGACCCAGCCCCGGGGTTCGGCTCTGACGTCGACCGGGGGTTCGACGTCAGTGGACTGGGTCGTCCGGTGGGTCAGGTGCCGGTCGGATTGGGACTAACGGTCCTGGTGGGACCGTTCGCGCGCCTCGTGCACATCCGCTTCGGTCCTGGCGCGATCGGCGGCGGCTTCCTTGTCCGCTACCTCGCGTTGCGCTGCGGCCTTGTCCTGCTGCGCCTGACCTTCGCGGACCTTCGAGTCGTTAGCCGTGACCGCACCGACAGCTTCCTTGAACCGGCCCTTGACGTCCTCGACGACGCCCTTGACGCCCTCAGCCGGGCCGCTTCTGTCCGACATCGTTGACCTCCTCCCGAGCCCCAGTTCGTTACTCCAGTCGGCTACCACGTTCGAGTGATCAGGAAACCTCCAACTGCTCACGCAGGATGTCCAGCTGCCCAGCGTGACGGGCGGTCTCCTCGATCAGGTGAACGTAAACCCACCGAACCGAGACGGTCCCCATCGACTTGTGCGACACCTCTTCGTCGAGCGAGTACCCCTCGGCAACCTCCCGCGACCGAGCACACGCGGCCCGGTACTCGGCGATGAGGGAGGCGCCGGTGTCATCGGGCTGGACGGTGAACTCCCAGTCCCGAGGGTGCGCGCGCCGGTTGTCGCCGGAGCGCGCGGCGAGTAACTGGTCGATCCAACCGGTCTCGACCCAGCGCAGGTGCTTCACCACGCCGCCGACAGTGGTGAGCGAGGGCACCAGCCGGCGCCGGATGTCCACCTCGGACAGCCCGGTGATCTTCTCCACGATGGCGTCGCGCTGGACGTCGAGCCATTTCTCGAGCATGGGACGCTCGGCTGCTGTTGCCACGGTGTCTTCTGGACGAGTCATGTCCGTAGGTTATCGGAATTGACGGAGAATTCCCCCTCTCGGCCCGGAAATGGTGGGATGAGTTCGAGCGAAAGTCCCATTCGTGCGGGGCGGACAGGAATGGCCGACAAGGCCGGCGCGGCAAACCGCGATGAATGTGGTGGGCGGGGATGCGGTCTGGCGACCAACACTGCCGCGAACGCGCCAGAGGCCCTGCCCGACTCGGCGAGGTCAGCCACCAGCGCGGCCGCGTGTCTGGCAGAAGGCGCTGCTCAGCGCACCGGAGCCAGCGACCAGCACGCCTGCGGACCGAGCGCAACGCGCTGCTCAGCGCGACTGACCGAGCAGCGACCTCGCTTCGCCTGAGTCGCGCGCGCTTACTGTGGGCAGCCCCCACCCTCTCCGGGGGGCAGCCCTGGCTCCATTCTACTGGGGGAGGGTGACAATTTTTGCCTTTGGCGGCGGGGGACGGAGGATTCACCCGACCAGGGCGAGCGAAAGGGCCTTTCGTGCCGAGACACAGGGTGGTTTTTCATGGTGAGTATTGGTGGGGGCGGGGGAAAAGAAGTACAGTGCCGCGCGACCCGAGGGGCAGGTCGCGCGGCACCGCGTCCGTGTCGGTCATTCGACGGCAGCACTGGCCCCAGCGGTGAGCGTGTCCGCTACATACGTCACCGTTCGCGACAGTCTCGACGCCGGCGACGGCCATCGCCATCAGCGACAGGCTCCGACGCCCACAACCGCCATCACCATCAGCGACACTCTCGACGCCGGCAACACCGCGGCGTCTCGACATCGGCAAACAGCCACCGAGGTTGGCAACACCCTCGACGCCCGCAACCGCCATCACCAACCACGACAGTCTCAATCCCGGCAACAGCCACCGACGCTCGCAACACTCTCGACGTCCGCCAACCGCCATCACCAACCACCACAGCCTCAATCCCGGCAACAGCCACCGACGTTCACAACACCCTCGACGTCCGCAACCGCCACCTTCATCCGCGGCAGTCTCAATGCCGGCAACAGCCACCGACGTTCGCGACGGTCTCACCGTCCGCAACCGCCATGACTGTTCGCAACCGCTCAACACCCCATCGGTGATCACTGTCCGAATCGGTCTATCGGGCGCCCGGCTCCAGGGACGTTCGCAGCCCTCATTCGACTGGTTCGGCTACGCCGGAGAGCATGCGTAGGCGGCCGATCAGTTCGACGGTCTCCAGGCGGCACAGCTCGGCCATCCGCTCCAACGCGGTGATGTCCAGGCTCACCTCGGCGGGATGGGTGCCATTGGTCTCCGAGAGCTTGCCCTTCGCCCAGCGGCGGAACGGGAGCAACTCCGGTTGGGTGTCGCGGACGATCTTGCGCAGGTCGATGCGGATCCGGCCTACCGGGGAGTCGGCGAACACGCGCTGGTGCACGCGGGCCATCAGATCGTGGGGGACCTCACCCAGTGCGAGGCAGATCTCCACGAGTCGCACGACCGAGCACTGTCTCGTCCCCAGCTCGTACGTGGCCAGG
>NZ_JBJMIE010000500.1:0-4551 GCF_045807065.1 Actinophytocola sp.
CCCACGCCGTCGACGACCCGCGCCTGACCACCAGCGGCACGCTCGTCGGCTCGCCGACCTACCTCGCGCCCGAGGTCATCCGCGGCGAGCAGGCCGACGCCGGCTCGGACCTGTGGGCGCTGGCCGCCTCGCTCTACTTCGCGGTCGAGGGCCGCGCGGCGTTCGAGCGCCAGACCACGGCGGCGACGATGCACGCCATCCTGAGCGAGGTCCCGTACCTGACCCACTGCCAGGGCCCGCTGGCGGCGGTGATCACCGGCCTGCTCAACGTCACCCCGCAGGCCAGGCTGTCCACGCAGCAGGTGCGCGGCCTGCTCGCCAGGGTCACCCCGCCCGAACAGCACACCCCGACCTCGATGTACACCCCGCCGCAGGTCACCCGGCCGGACCCCGCCCCGCCCGGCCGCCGCCCGTGGTGGCCGTTCGCGGCGGCCGCGGGCGTCCTGGTCGCGGCAGCCTTCGCCGGCGGCTGGTTCGCCGGCCGCGCCGGCATGGTGGCGGTGGCCACCGATCCGGCGGAGGGCCCGACCTACACCTACGGCGGCAGCGGCGCGGACATCCCGGAGTTCGAGCTGTCCCAGAACTCGTGCGCGCCGGCACGGCTGGAGTCCGGCCGCAGCTACACCAACAGCGCCGACTGCGCGGGTCCGCACGACTTCGAGGTGCTGTACGTGCTCGACCCGTTCGCCTCCGACGACACCGCCTACCCCGGCGAGAAGGAGCTGCGCGGGCTGGCCGAGGCGTCCTGCGCCCTGGTGTTCAACATGGACGAGGCCATCCCGGCCGACGAGCGGGGCAAGCTGAAGCACTCCGCGCTCGTGCCCACCCGCCAGTCGTGGGACGCGCCGTCGTCGGAGCGCTCCCGGGGGGTCGTCTGCCTGGTCGGCAGCCGCGACGGCAAGCAGCTCACCCGGCAGGTCATTCCCCGGAACTGAAACACTCCACCCATGTCCCTCGCCACGGCCGAGCGTGCCGCCCTGTGTGACCTGTTCGACGAGCTGGGGCCGAACGAGCCCACGCTGTGCACCGGCTGGCAGACCAGAGACCTGGCCGCCCACCTGGTGGTCCGCGAGCGCCGCCCGGACGCCGCCCCGGGCATCCTCCTGAAACCCCTGGCGGGCCACACCAAGCGCGTGCAGGACACCTACGCCCGCCGCCCGTGGCGCGAGCTGGTCGACCTCGTCCGCGGCGGCCCGGCCCCGTGGTGGCCGACCCGCATCCCGGCCCTGGACAACGCCGTGAACAGCATCGAGTTCTTCGTGCACCACGAGGACACGCGCCGCGGCCAGGCGGGCTGGGAGCCCCGGCGGCCCGACGCCGAGCGGGACGAGGCCCTGTGGGCCGGCCTGCGCCGTCTGGCCAAGATGACGCTGCGCCGCACCCCCGTCGGCCTGCTCCTGTGCCGGCCGAACGGTCAGGAGATCGTCGTCAGGCGCGGCCCCGACACCGTGACGGTCACCGGCGAGCCGGGTGAGCTGCTGCTCTTCGCCACCGGCCGCGAAGCCGCCCGCGTCGAGTTCGAGGGCGACCAGCGGGCGCTCGCCGTCGTGCGCGGGCTCCGTCGCGGTCTGTAGCGGAGCCTGTGCGGGGAACCGCGAGCGCCTCACCTGGGTCGGAGTGGCAAACGGCCGGCAGGAAAGGATGGCGCCGTGACCCAGGACCAGGTGGCGGCGGAGCGCCTGATCGCCGGCCGGTACGCGCTCGTGCGGGAGATCGGCCGCGGCGGCATGGGCATCGTGTGGCTCGCCGAGGACCGGACCATCGGCCGCCGGGTGGCGATCAAGGAGCTGCACCTCCCCGACGGCGTGGCTCCCGAGGAGAAGCGCGTCTACGAGGAGCGGGTGCTGCGTGAGGCCCGCGCGGCCGGGCGGCTGAACGATCCGGGCGTGGTCACGGTGTTCGACGTGCTCCGCGAGTCGGGCAGGACGTTCATCGTGATGGAGCTGATCCAGGCGTCCACCCTGACCGAGCTGGTCGAGACCCGGGGTCCGCTGCCGCCGAGCACCGTGGTGAGCCTGGCCGACCAGCTGCTCTCCGCGCTGGAGGCGGCGCACGCGGCGGGCGTGGTGCACCGCGACGTCAAGCCGTCGAACATCATGGTGACGGCGAACGGCCGGGTGAAGCTGACCGACTTCGGCATCGCCCAGTCCACGGACGACCCGCGCCTCACGACCAGCGGGATTCTCATCGGCTCGCCCGTCTACATGGCCCCGGAACGCCTGCGCGGCCAGGACGCCGACGCCGGCTCGGACCTGTGGTCCCTCGGCGCGGTCCTGTTCTTCGCGGTCGAGGGCTACGCGGCGTACGAGCGCCCGTCGACGGCCGCGACGATGCACGCCATCCTCAACGAGGTCCCGTACCTGACCCGCTGCCAGGGCCCGCTGGCCGCGGTCGTCACGGGCCTGCTGAACACCCACCCCGACGCCCGGCCCTCCGCCGCCCAGGTCCGCGGGCTGCTCGCGCGCTCGACCGGCGCGTCCCCGGCGGACACCACCGTCGCGGTCGTGCCCCGGGGCACCGCGGCCCACCACCCGCCGCCGGCGCCGCGGCGCCGCCGGAAGCCACTGCTCGTGGCGGCCGCCGTGCTCGCGGTGGCCCTGCTGGTCGGCGGCTACCTCCTCCGCGTCGCCACCGAGCCGGGCCCGGACGTCCCGGCCGCCATGGACACCACGCTCACCTACGGCACCGGCGACGACGGCCAGGTCCGGGAGTTCACCTGGGACTCCTATCCGGAGGGCGGCTGCCTGACCAGCGACCTGACCACGGAGGGCAGGCGGATCACCCAGGGCGCGCACGTCGAGTGCGCGGACCCGCACCTCGTCGAGGTCTTCGAGGCGATCACCTTCTACCAGAAGCCGGGCGAGTACGACGACTGGCCCGACATCGGCTACCCCGGACTCCCGGCACTGGCCGACTTCGCGGAGAGCTACTGCACCGCGATGTTCGACTCCAGGCAGAAGGTCGCCGACCCCGCCTCGTTGCGCTACCGCGCGCTGGTGCCGACCGCGAAGGCGTGGCAGGACCGCCGGAGTGTCTACTGTGTCCTGTACGAACGCAGTGGCGACCAGCTGACCGAGTCACGTGTGGAGTAGCGTCTGAGGGCATGAACACGTGCCCGACCGCCAAGCCTGGACGGCCGTTCGGCCAGGTGCTGACGGCCATGGTGACACCCTTCGACGCCGGCGGGAAGCTCGACCTGGACGCGGCGCAGCGCCTCGCGGCGCACCTCGTCGACCTCGGCAACGACGGCCTCGTGGTCAGCGGCACCACCGGCGAGTCGCCCACGACGTCCGACACCGAGAAGGCCGACCTGATCCGGGCGGTCGTCGACGCGGTGGGGGACCGGGCGACGGTGGTGGCCTCGGTCGGCACGTACGACACCGCGCACTCGGTCCACCTGGCCAGCGACGCCGAGCAGGCCGGCGCGCACGGGTTGCTCGTGGTCACCCCGTACTACTCGCGGCCGCCGCAGGCCGGCCTGGTCGCGCACTTCACGGCGGTCGCCAACGCGTCGGGCCTGCCGAACATGCTCTACGACATTCCGCCGCGCTCGGTCGTGCCCATCGAGGTCGACACGCTGCGCCGGCTCGCCGAGCATCCCCGGATCGTGGCGGTCAAGGACGCGAAGGGCGACCTGCTCGCCGGCAGCCAGGTGATCGCCAACACCGACCTCGCCTACTACTCGGGTGACGACGCGCTGAACCTGCCGTGGCTGTCGGTGGGTGCCGTCGGGTTCGTCTCCGTCATCGGGCACGTGGTCGCCGGCCGCCTGCGCCGCATGCTGGAGACCTACGAGAACGGCGACGTCAGCACAGCCCGCACGCTCCACCGCGGCCTGCTGCCGGTCTACCGGGCGCAGGGCCGGGTCGGCGGCGTGATCTTCGTGAAGGCCGCGCTGCGGCTGCGCGGGTACGACGCCGGCGATCCCCGCCTGCCGCTGCCGCCGGCCACGCCGGCGCAGGTCCAGCTGATCGCGTCCGACCTCAGCGACGCGGGCGTGCCGCTGGCCGACGCGCCGCCGTCCGACGTGGCCCGGGCCAGGGTCGCCGACGCCGACGCGGCCGCGGCGTACGTATCGCCGACCACCCACACGAGCGCCGGGCAGGTTCATCGGTGACCAACCAAGCTCCACCGCCACCACTCGCCGACGGGGGACTGCGCGTCGTCGCGCTGGGCGGGATCGGTGAGATCGGCCGCAACATGACCGTGTTCGAGTTCGGCGGCCGCCTGCTCGTCGTCGACTGCGGTGTGCTGTTCCCCGAGGACCAGCAGCCCGGCGTCGACCTGATCCTGCCGGACTTCCGCGCCATCGAGTCCCGCATGCACGACCTCGACGCCGTGGTGCTCACCCACGGCCACGAGGACCACATCGGCGCCGTGCCCTTCCTGCTGCGCCACCGGCCGGACCTGCCGGTCGTGGGCTCGCGGTTCACGCTCGCGCTGGTCGCCGCGAAGTGCAAGGAACACCGGCTGACGCCCAACCTCGTCGAGGTCGCCGAGGGCGGGCACGCGTCCTACGGCGACTTCGAGTGCGAGTTCTTCGCGGTCAAC
>NZ_JBJMIE010000501.1:0-30175 GCF_045807065.1 Actinophytocola sp.
CACCGTGAGGTTCAGCGGGGGGCGGGTCTGGCTCTCGGGGACGGTGGCCCCCGGGCGCAGCACGGCGTTCATGGCCCCGTTGCCCCGGGAGATCTCGAGGTACCGCTGGCCCACCAGGTTCTGGTACTTGATCGCGAAGATCGACCCGACGGGCAGCCGGCGGGCCTCGTCGACCTTGAACGACACCTCGGCGACGTCCCGGTCGACGAGCTGCACCTCGGTGACCTGGCCGACCCGCACGCCCGCGATCCGCACGTCGTCACCCGGCAGCAGCAGGGTCGCGTCGGTGAAGCGGGCCTTGTAGTCGGTGGTGTCGGACAGGTCCACGTTCGCGATGCTGACCGCGAGCAACGCGGTCGCCGCCACGGTGACGACCGTGAAGACGATCAGCTTGGTCAGCGGTCCGGCGATGCCCCTCATGACGCCACCTCCCCCGCTGCGCGGGCTCGGCGGCGTCCCGTGTGCCGATGGTCCCCTCCGCGAGCCGCGCTCACTGGACGGTCACCTCCGCCCCGCGGAACAGCGGCCCGACCAGATAGGTCGCCCAGCCGGGCACCTGTGCCGGCTGCAGGCCCATCTCGGGCGCGATCAGCTGCGCCAGGAAGTCGTTCTCGGCCGGGGTGTTGGCGATCGAACCGGGGCCGGCCGCCGAGTTCGGGTTGGTCGTGTAGCCGGTCACGTTCGACGGCGGCAGCACACCGTCCTCCTGCGTGCGGTTCTGCGGACCGTGCGAGGTGCCGTCCCGGAGCGGGCCGTCCGGCGGCTGGTCCGGGAACGGGTCGCCCATCTGCGCGGGGTCATAGCAGCGCGGGCCGCGGTGCTCGTTGAACTTCGGGGTGTCCTTGCCCGGCTCGTACTTGCCCTTGTCCACGACGATCTCGAGGGTGGCGTGCAGGCCCGGCTGGTCGGTGCCGCCGCCGTACACCGGCTTGGCCGCGTCCACCAGCGACGCCATCTGCTTGAGGAAGCACGGGTAGGACGACGAGTACCTGGCCAGCAGCTCGAGCGTGGTCCGGGAGCTGTCGGACAGGCGGATGATGTTGTCGGAGTTGGCGCGCAGGAAGGACTCGAGGTCGCGGCTGGCCGTGGTCACGTCGGCGAACAGGAGGTCCAGGTTGGCGCGCTGCTCGTAGACGGTCCGCGAGGTGACGGTCAGGTCGTCCAGCGCGCTGACGAAGTCCGGGATGGCCTGGGTGTAGGTGTCGCTGACGTCGACCAGTGCCTGCAGGTCGTGGGTCAGCTGCGGCACGTGCGGGTTGATCTCCTCGACCAGCTTGCCGAGCTGGACCAGCGTGTCGCCGAGCTGCTGGCCGCGGCCGTCGAGCGCGGTGGAGATGGCCGTCAGCGTGGTCGACAGCTTCTGCGGCTGCACCGCCTGCAGCACGGGCAGGAGGTGGTCGAGCGCCTGGGACAGCTCCACGGCCGGCGCGGACGTGTCCTGCTGGATGCGGTCGCCGTCGGTCAGGTGCCGCGTCGCCGGGCTCTCGGGGATCTGCAGCGCCACGTACCGCTCGCCGAAGAGCGTCTTCGGGATGAACCGGGCGGTGACGTTGGTCGGGATGAGGCCGGCCTTGTCGGGGTCCAGCGCGAGGTCCAGCACGGCGCCGTGCCCGGTCGGCGTGATCCTGTCGATGGAGCCGACGATCAGCCCGCGCACCTTGACGTCACCGCGGACCTGGAGCTGGTTGCCGAGCTTGTCCGTGGTGAGCTGCACGTTCACCACAGTGGTGAACGCCTTGTTGTACATGGCGATCGAGAGGCTGACCAGCCCCGCGATCACGACGACGAAGCCGAGGCCGAGCAACCGGCGCCGGATCGTGGCCCACCTGCTCTGCCTCATCCGCCGATCCTCACCGTCACGTTCGTGCCCCAGATGGCGAAGCCGATGAAGAAGTTCAGCAGCGCCGCGGTCACGATCGTCGTTCGGACCGAGCGGCCGACGGCGACACCGACGCCGGCCGGGCCGCCCGAGGCGCGGTAGCCGTAGTAGCAGTGCACGAGGATGATCACCACGCTGAAGATCAGCACCTTGCCGAAGGACCAGAACACGTCCTGCGGCGGTAGGAACAGGTTGAAGTAGTGGTCGTAGGTGCCCGCGGACTGGCCGTAGAAGTAGACGACGATCGAGCGGGACGCGAGGTAGCTGGACAGCAGGCCGATGATGTAGAGCGGGATGACCGCGACGAAGCCGGCGATGATCCGGGTGGTCACCAGGAACGGCAGCGACGGCACGCCCATGACCTCGAGGGCGTCGATCTCCTCCGAGATCCGCATCGCGCCGAGCTGTGCGGTGAAGCCGGCGCCCACGGTCGCGGACAGTGCGAGGCCCGCCACCAGCGGCGCGACCTCGCGCGTGTTGATGTAGGCGGACGCGAAGCCGGAGAAGGCGGCCGTGCCGAGCTGGTCCAGCGCCGCGTACCCCTGGAGCCCGACGACGGTGCCGGTGAAGACGGTCATGCCGACCATCACGCCGATCGTGCCGCCGATGACCGCGAGCGCACCGGAGCCGAAGCTGACCTCGGCGAGGATGCGCATGGTCTCGCGCATGTACCGGCGCAGGGTGCGCGGGATCCACGCGAGCGCGCGCAGGTAGAACGACAGCTGGTCGCCCAGCGTGTCGAGCCAGGTGAGCGGGGCGTTGGCCACGCGCCGCGCGGTGTCGCCGATGGCCACCGGTCAGCTCCCCTTCTGCGGAACGATGGTCAGGTACACGGCGGTCAGGATGAAGTTGACGAAGAACAGCAGGAGGAACGTGATCACCACGGACTGGTTGACCGCGTCCCCGACGCCCTTCGGCCCGCCCTTCGGGTTGAGACCGCGGTAGGCGGCCACGACACCGGCGATGAAGCCGTAGATGACGGCCTTGATCTCGGAGATCCACAGGTCCGGCAGCTGCGCCAGCGCGGAGAAGCTCGCGAGGTACGCGCCGGGCGTGCCGCCCTGGAGGACGACGTTGAAGAAGTAGCTCCCGAGCACGCCCACCACGGACACGAGCCCGTTGAGCAGGACCGCGATGACCATGGCGGCGAGCACCCGCGGCACGACCAGTCGTTGGATGGGGTTGACGCCGAGCACCTCCATGGCGTCGATCTCCTCGCGGATGGTCCGCGCGCCGAGGTCCGCGCAGATGGCGGACCCGCCGGCCCCGGCGACCATGAGCGCCGTGACCAGCGGCGCGGCCTGCTGGATGATCGCGAGCACCGCGGCCGCGCCGGTGAACGACTGCGCCCCGAGCTGAACGATCAACCCACCCAGCTCGAGCGCGATGACCGCACCGAAGGGAATCGCGACCAGGGCGGTCGGCAGGATCGTGACGCTGGCGATGAACCAGCACTGCTGGATGAACTCGCGAACCTGGAAGGGCCGCCGGAACGTCTGGACGACGACGTCCATGGCGAGCGCGAACAGCCGCCCGGTCTCCCGCAGCGCGCCGGCCCCGGGAAAACCCGCCGATGCGGTACGGGAAGTCATGACGCGCCCCCCACCTCGACCGTTTTCCCAGGACAGCGCCTAGATGGTTGAGACGGCCCCCACCCGTCCCGGGGGCCGGCCCCGGTCCCATTGTATCGGGAGGCGCCGACAAAACCCCTGGTCAAGCAGACCTGTGGACAACTTTCGCGGACAGGTCCGAGCGAAAGGGACACTCGTGCCCGGGTCATGCGCCACCGCCCGATGCGGTGCCGCGCCAGTTCGAGGTCGGCAGGTCGGCGACCGTGGTGTCGTCGAGGTCGCCGCCGGCGCCGTCGTTCAGGTCCCCGGAAGCCGGCTGCCACTCTCTGCCGCGCGGCCGCGGGCTGGGGCTGGGGCTGGGGCTGGGGCGATAGTGACCGAGCCGCACGCCGTAGCGGGTCTTCTCCTCCTCGGTCAGCGAGTCGATGATGCCCTGCTGCGCCGCCCGGGGCAGCGTGTGCAGGATCCGCATGACCCGGTCCTTGCGGCGCCGCACGGCCGACCGCTCCGGGAGCCCCGGCGTCGGCTGGACCTGCGGGACGACCCCGTGGACGTCGTCGGTGCCGCCGTCGTGGTGGCCGGCCTCCACCTGCGCCTGCTCGGCGGCCATCGTGGCCTCGTCCTTCTCCTCGGACATGCCGATCGGGCCGATGCGCGAGCCGTTCAGGAACTGCTTCACGACCGGCTCCTCGCTGGTCAGCAGCACCTCACGCGGGCCGAACATCACCAGCTCGCGGCGGAACAGCATGCCGATGTTGTCCGGCACGGTCCGCGCGAGGTTGATGTTGTGGGAGACGATCAGGATGGTGGCGTCGATCTGGGTGTTCAGGTCGATCAGCAGCTGGGAGATGTACGACGTGCGGACCGGGTCGAGGCCGGAGTCCGGTTCGTCGACCAGGATGATCTCCGGGTCGAGCACCAGTGCGCGGGCGAGGCCGGCACGCTTGCGCATACCGCCCGAGATCTCGCCGGGGAGCTTCTTCTCCGCGCCGGACAGACCCGTCATGTCGAGCTTCTCGAGGACGATCTCGCGGATCTCGGCCTCGGACTTCCTGGTGTGCTCACGCAGCGGGAACGCGACGTTGTCGTACAGGTTCATCGACCCGAACAGCGCGCCGTCCTGGAACAGGACGCCGAAGAGCTTGCGGATCTCGTAGAGCTTGTGCTCCGAACAGGTGACGATGTCGACGCCGTTGATCTCGCAGCGGCCGCGCTCGGGCTTGAGCAGCCCGATGATCGACTTGAGGAACACCGACTTGCCCGTGCCGGACGGTCCGAGCATGACGCTGACCTCGCCGGGCGGGAGCGTCAGCGTGACGTCCCGCCAGATGGTCTGGCGCCCGAAGGACTTCGTCAGGCCCTCGACGACCACCTCGGCGCCCATCGAACCTCCCGCATCCCCGACAAACGCTGTCGTCACGTGCAACGAGCACGTCGCGTCGTGGTTACTGGTGAGTCAGCACCCACATGGAGGGGGAACGTACCCAGTTACACACAGTGGGTGTACCCCGGGGTTGCACCCAGGTGAAGCAAAGGGCCGGCACCCGAACGGGTACCGGCCCTTTATGTCCTGTTCGGACTCAGGTCACTTGAGGCTGACCTTGGCGCCAGCGCCTTCCAGCTTCTCCTTGGCGGCCTCGGCGGCGTCCTTGGCGACCTTCTCCAGCACGGCCTTGGGCGCGCTCTCGACGAGCTCCTTGGCCTCCTTCAGGCCGAGGCCGGACACGACCTCGCGCACGACCTTGATGACCTGGATCTTCTTCTCACCGGCGGCCTCGAGGACGACGTCGAACTCGTCCTGCTCCTCGGCGGCCGGGGCCTCGCCACCGGCGACCGGGCCGGCCGCGGCGACGGCGACGGGGGCAGCGGCGGTGACCTCGAAGGTCTCCTCGAACTGCTTCACGAAAGCGGACAGCTCGAGCAGCGTCATGTCCTTGAACGCGTCGAGCAGCTCGTCAGTGCTGAGCTTCGCCATTGCGGCATTTCCTTTCTAAAAGTGATTTCAGCTCTCGGCGGGAGCCGCTTGCTCGGCGGACGCCTTCTTCTCCTGCAGTGCGGCGGCCAGGCGGGCGACCTGCGAGGCCGGGGCGTTGAACAGCCCGGCGGCCTTGGCGAGGTTGCCCTTCATGGCGCCCGCCAGCTTGGCGAGCAGCACCTCGCGGGAGTCGAGGTCGGCGATCCTGTCGACCTCGTCGACCGTGAGCGGGCGGCCGTCCATGTAGCCGCCCTTGATGACCAGGCCCTTGTTGTCCTTCGCGAAGTCGCGAAGGGCCTTCGCGGCGTCGACCGGCTCACCCTCGACGAACGCGATCGCGGTGGGACCGACGAACAGGGCCTCGAGGCCCTCGATCTCCGCCTGCTCCGCGGCGCGCTTGACCAGGGTGTTCTTAGCGACCCGGTAGGTGGTGCCCGTGCCGAGAGCGCGACGCAGGGTCGTCAGCTGGGACACGGTCAGCCCGGTGTACTCGGTGACAACGGCAGCCGAGCTGTTGCGGAACTTGTCCGCGATCTCAGCGACGGCCTCGACCTTGCCTGCCTTCGCCATGGTCGCCTCCTCTCTGTGGCTGATCGACCACTGAGCTCAGAGACGACGAACGCCCCGGCGCAGGACAGCACGGGGCGTGTTCAGTACGCGCATGTTTCAGCGCGAGCCTCGTTCTTGCCTGCGCGGGCCGCCCGCAGTCGCGGAACCTTCGCCTGCCCGAGGGCAGGAACCAGCGGTCTTCGGTAGAACCGTTGACAATCGTACGTTGCGGTGGTGCGGGGCCCCAAACCGGGTCAGGGTGACCCCACACACGGCATGATGGACGTCGTGGCGGACAACGAGCAGCGCGACCCCGGAGCCGACCTGGCCCGACAGCCGCGGGGCGCGACCCCACCTCCCGCGGGCTTCCACGCGCCCGCGGACCCGTCGGCCCCCGGGCCCCCACCCGCCACACGACCGCCGACGGAGGTCACGCCGGAGCAGATCCGCCAGTTCCAGGAGTTCCAACGCTTCCAGGAACTGATGCGCGAACAGGCCGCCCGGGGCCTCCCGCCGGGCACGCCGCCCCCGCCCGGCTTCCTCCAGCCGTGGGGCCAGCCGCCGCCGAAGCAGAGCCTCCCGAAGCGCCTGCTGAAGGCGGCCGTCAGCAAGGTCGTCACGGGCCTGGTGGTCCTGGCCGTCCTGATCGCCGCCGGCTACTTCGCCGTCGACTACTTCCTCGGCGAGGACAACAGCGACCACCCCCAGGCCCACGAGACCGGGGGCGGCAAGACCAAGGACAACCTCATCCTGGACACCAACCCGTTCGAGACCGTCCGGAAGGTCTACCACCACATCGCGAACGGTGAGAACGGCGTGCCGGAGCAGGTCTGCCTGCGCTTCCAGGACCGTGGTGCGAAGTTCGCCGCCGACATGGGCTACGACAACTGCACCGACGCCGTGCACGGCCTCGCGGCCAAGGTGACCGACGCGGACGCCTACGCCGAGTCGATGCCGTCGTACAAGACGACCTTCGATCCCAGCACCGCGAGCGAGATCACCATCAGCTCGTGCGCGGACAACCTCCGCGGCGGCATCCAGGGCGGACCGTCGCTCGGCGTGTTCACGGTGAAGAAGATCCAGGGCTCGCGCGGCGGCCAGTGGATCATCGCCGACCACGAGAACGAGCCGACGTGCGCGGTTGCCCCGACGGGACCGTCCAACTGACCGTTCTTCGCGGCACGTGAACCGTTACCAAATCTTCCTCGTGTGTGGTGTGGACACCAGCGCCCCCATCCACTACCGAGGAGGTCGCGAATGGCTGCCAAACACAGGCCGGCCACGAGGAAGGCCCTGTTCTTAGGAGCCGGCGGCGTGGCACTCGTGGCACTCGTCGCCGTGTTGTTGCCGCAGGCCAATGCCGAGGACGCGGGCCAGCACGGGACCGCCGGGTCGCCCGACCGGGACCTGTCCGCGCTCAACGAGCTGCGGCAGGACCACATCCCCGGCACCGCGTGGGCGACGGACGCCAGCGGCAAGATGGTCGTCACGGCCGACGAGACGGTTACCGGGCAGACCTGGGACAACCTCGAGAGTGCGGTCGGCGCGGTCGGGACCAGGGCCGCGACCCTCAAGCGGACCACCGGCAAGCTCGAGCTCTTCGCCGAGGGTGGGGACGCCATCTTCGCCGAGGGGGCGCGGTGCTCGCTCGGCTTCAACGTCACCACCGCGGACGGCAACCCCGCCTTCCTGACCGCCGGGCACTGCGGTGTCGCGTTCGACGAGTGGTCCGACGAGGCCAACGGGGAGCCGATCGCCACGGTCCAGCAGGCGCTCTTCCCCGGCAACGGCGACTTCGCCCTGGTCACCTATGACGACGAGACCACGAACGCACCGAGCACCGTCGACGTCGGCAACGGTCAGCAGTTCCAGATCACGCAGGCCGCCGACGCCCAGGTTCGCGAGCGGGTCTTCCGCATGGGCAGCACCACCGGCCTCAACGACGGCAGCGTCACCGCCCTCAACGCCACGGTGAACTACCCCGAGGGCACGGTCACCGGCCTGATCCAGACCACCGTCTGCGCGGAGCCCGGCGACAGCGGCGGCCCGCTCTTCACCCAGGACGGCAACGCCATCGGCCTCACCTCCGGCGGCTCCGGCGACTGCACCAGCGGCGGCACCACCTTCTTCCAGCCGGTCACCACGGCACTCGAGGCGGTGGGCGCAACGATCGGATAACGACAGGGCAAGCCGGGAGACAGAAAGAAGCGGGGCCCCTCGCGAAAGGGGCCCCGCTTCCTTCGTATGTACCGGCTCAGGCGACCGGCTCGTCCTGCAGCAGGTTGCGGGTGCGAGCGGGGTCCACCGGGATGCCGGGGCCCATGGTCGTCGAGAAGGTGACCTTCTTCAGGTAGCGGCCCTTCGCGGCGGAGGGCTTCGCACGCAGGACCTCGTCGAGGGCCGCGGCGTAGTTCTCCACCAGCTTCTCCTGGTCGAACGACGCCTTGCCGATCACCAGGTGCAGGTTGGCCTGCTTGTCGACCCGGAAGTTGATCTTGCCGCCCTTGATGTCGGCGACGGCCTTGGTCACGTCCGGGGTGACGGTGCCGGTCTTCGGGTTCGGCATGAGGCCGCGCGGGCCGAGGATGCGGGCGATGCGACCGACCTTGGCCATCTGGTCGGGGGTCGCGATCGCGGCGTCGAAGTCGAGCCAGCCACCCTGGATACGCTCGATCAGGTCCTCGGCGCCCACCTCGTCCGCACCGGCGGCGACGGCCTCGTTGGCCTTGTCACCGGTCGCGAACACGATCACGCGCGCGGTCTTGCCGGTGCCGTGCGGCAGGTTCACCGTGCCGCGCACCATCTGGTCCGCCTTGCGGGGGTCGACGCCCAGTCGGATGGCGACCTCGACGGTCGCGTCCAGCTTGACCTTGGACGTCTCCTTCGCGAGCTTCGCCGCCTCGAGCGGCGAGTACAGCCGCTCCCGGTCGATCAGCTCCGCGGCCTGGCGGTATGCCTTGCTGCGCTTTGCCATAACACTTCCTTACCGATGAAGCCCGTGGTGACGAGCCAGCGCCTGGCTCTCCCACGAAAGAGATGGATTATTCGACCGTGCTGCCCGTCGGCCGAACGGTGCCGGCGATTGTCATGACGGGCACTGTGCGGCCTGGTCGACGACGCTATTCGACCGTGATGCCCATCGACCGGGCGGTGCCGGCAATGATCTTGGCGGCCTGGTCGACGTCGTTGGCGTTGAGGTCCGACTTCTTCGTCTCGGCAATCTCGCGCACCTGGTCCCAGGTCACCTTGCCGACCTTGTTCCGGTGCGGCTCGCCGCTGCCCTTGTCCACGCCCGCGGCCTTCAGCAGCAGCTTCGCCGCCGGCGGGGTCTTGAGCTTGAAGTCGAACGAGCGATCCTCGTAGACCGAGATCTCCACAGGCACCACGGTGCCGCGCTGCGACTCGGTCGCGGCGTTGTACTGCTTGCAGAAATCCATGATGTTGACGCCGTGCTGACCGAGGGCGGGGCCCACGGGCGGCGCCGGGTTGGCCTGGCCGGCCGTGATCTGCAGCTTGATGATCGCGGCCAGCTTCTTCTTCTTGGGTGGCATTTCTTTCCCTGACTAGTGGTTCGGCGGCGACCGAACTCAGATCTTCGAGACCTGGCTGAACGACAGCTCGACCGGGGTCTCGCGGCCGAAGATCGACACGAGGACCTTGAGCTTCTGCCCGTCCGCGTTGACCTCGCTGATCGTCGCGGGCAGGGTCGCGAACGGCCCGTCCATGACGGTGACCGACTCGCCGACCTCGAAGTCGACCTCGACGACGGGACCCTTGGCCTGGGACGCTGTCTTGCCCTTGCCGTCTGCCGCCGGTTTGGCCTCCTCCACCTGCGGAAGGAGGAACTTGAGGACCTCGTCGATGGTGAGCGGCGACGGCTTCGAGGTGGCGCCGACGAACCCGGTCACGCCCGGGGTGTTGCGGACCGCGGACCACGACGCGTCGTTCAGGTCCATGCGCACGAGGATGTAGCCGGGCAGCACCTTGCGCTGGACCTGCTTGCGCTGCCCGTTCTTGATCTCGGTGACCTCTTCGGTCGGCACCTCGACCTGGAAGATGTAGTCCTCCATGTCCAGCGTGCCGATACGGGTCTCGAGGTTGGTCTTGACCTTGTTCTCGTAACCGGCGTAGGAGTGCACGACGTACCAGGCGCCGGGCGCGCGGCGCAGCGCCTCGCGCATCTCGGCGGCCGGGTCCTCCTCGGCTGGCTCTTCCGCCACGTCTTCCGCCGCGTCGCCGTCCGCCTCGACGTCGGTCTCGGCCGAGTCCTCGTCCTCAGTGGCGGCGTCGATGCTGTCGTCGTCGCTGTCGTCGCTGTCCTCGGCATCGTCGCCGCCGTCGTCACTGTCGTCGACATCGGCGCTGTCGTCTTCGAAGTCGTCGGCATCGTCAACGTCGACATCATCGACGCTGGAGGCCGCCGCCTCGACGTCCGGGTCGACGGCGAGCGCGGCCTCGGCGGCCGCCATTCCCTGCGTGTGCACGCCGTCGTCCTCGGACAGGCCGGTCAGCTCGTCGCGAGCCGCACCGTTGTCGGAGCTCACTGTTCGGTCCCGCTTCCTTTCATAGATGGCGTACCCCGCCCACTTCTGCCGGCGCGCTCGCGCGCGGCTCAGCCGAACAGTGCGGTTACGCCTCTGATGAGCGCGAAGTCCAGCCCCGCGATCACCGCCACCATGAAGGCCACGAAAACCAACACGACAGCCGTATACGTAATCATCTGCTTGCGCGTCGGCCAGATGACCTTGCGCAGCTCAGCGACCACTTCCTTGAGGAAGCGCCAGAGCCTGGCGAAGAGCCCGACACGCGCTTCCTTCCGGTCCCGCGTGGGGGTCGGCCGGCCCTTCTTGTGTTCGCCCTTGGCGTCGGTCTTCGCGTCCGCCTTCGCGTCGGCCTTGGCCTTGGCCTTCGGCCGAACCTTCTCGTCCGCGGCGCCCTTCGCACTCGACCGCGCGGGCTTGGCCGTCTCGTCGGTCGAGCCTTCCTTCCGCGCCGCGGGGCGAGCGGAAGCACGGCGCTCACGCCGCGCCGCGGCGGTGACCGGTCGAGAGGGGCGCTCCTGTCCCTTGCTCTCTTCCTTGTCCCGGTCGTCAACCACGCCAGTTCCTCCGCTCGATGCTCTTCACGGACCTGCGCCTGACGCAGGGGTGACAGGACTTGAACCTGCAACCTGCGGTTTTGGAGACCGCTGCTCTGCCAGTTGAGCTACACCCCTTCGCGTTGTCGATCGCTCGACGCCGCGATTCGCGGACGCATTCGACCT
Source organism: Actinophytocola sp. (assembly GCF_045807065.1). GTDB lineage: Bacteria > Actinomycetota > Actinomycetes > Mycobacteriales > Pseudonocardiaceae > Actinophytocola. The sequence goes on from NZ_JBJMIE010000501.1 coordinate 11,238, forward strand.
GCCCCGTGTCGCGCGCGGAGCGGGGTCGGCAACTTCCAAGTTCAAGAGTGTACGGCAACGACGAAACCGGTCCGCAACCGCGCCCGGTCGAACCGGGTCAGACGAACCCCCGCTCGACCAGCGAGCAGCCCTCGGCGGTGATCCGGTGCCGCTGGCCCGAGCCCTCGACGACCCGCCACCAGCTGCCGACCGCCAGCTCCTGACCTCGGAGAACGAGGTGGAAGCCGCCGTACATCCCCGGCACGGCGAACCACACGTCCGGGTCGGCCAGCTCGGTCAGCACGTCCAGCACCGGCAGCCGCAGCCGCTGCTCGTCGACCAGGTCGGCCACCCGCTCGCGGATGAGCGCGTGCAGGTGCCGCTCCAGCGCGAAGAGTACGTCGGTCGGCAGCGGGTTGCGGACCACCGGCGTGAGCAGCCCGGCCAGCTCGCCGTGGCCGCCACGCAGCGCGATGTCCAGGGGCCGGTCGCCGGCCGCCGTCCGCAGGGTCAGCCACGGACCGTGGGTGAGCAGCCGGCGGACCACGGCGGCGTCCGCGCCGTGCCACGCGGCCTGGTGCAGCGGTGTGTACCAGCTCGACCCGCCCGGCCGCCACGCGTTGACGTGGCCCGGGTACTTCGCCAGGTGCTCGAGGACCGCGGTCCACCTGCCGTCGCGTGCCGCGTCCGCGAGCGCGTCCCGGTCCGCCAGGACGCGGTCGGAGTAGGTCGTGCGGAGCGTCGCCCCGTCCCAGTCCGCCGCTGCCACAGGCCGGACCATAGTGGGCGGACACCTCGCGGTCGGGTGAATCTGGAACGATTGGCGGCATGAGCGAGACCACCGTCACCCCGCGCCGGATCTCCGCCCGAATCGGCGGCATCGCCGAGTCCGCCACGCTGGCGGTGGACGCGAAGGCCAAGGCGCTGAAGGCCGCCGGCCGGCCCGTCATCGGTTTCGGCGCGGGCGAGCCGGACTTCCCCACTCCCCCGGAGATCGTCGAGGCCGCGGCCGCCGCGACCAGGGACCCCAGGAACCACCGGTACACCCCCGCCGCCGGCCTGCCCGAGCTGCGCGAGGCCATCGCCGCCAAGACGCTGCGCGACTCCGGCTACGCGGTCGCGACCAGCCAGGTCCTGGTGACCAACGGCGGCAAGCAGGCCGTCTACCAGGCCTTCGCCACGTTGATCGACCCGGGCGACGAGGTGCTGCTGCCCGCGCCGTACTGGACCACCTACCCCGAGGCGATCGCGCTCGCCGGCGGCGTGGCCGTGCCCGTGGTGGCCGACGAGACCACCGGGTACCTGGCCTCCGTCGAGCAGCTCGAGGCGGCCCGCACGCCGCGCACCAAGGCGCTGCTGTTCTGCTCCCCGTCCAACCCGACCGGCGCGGTCTACCCGCGTGCGCAGGTCGAGGCCATCGGGCGCTGGGCCGTCGAGCACGGCATCTGGGTGATCACCGACGAGATCTACGAGCACCTGACCTACGACGGCGTCGAGCAGGTGTCGATGCCGGTGGTCGTGCCCGAGCTGGCCGACACCTGCGTGGTCCTCAACGGCGTGGCCAAGACCTACGCCATGACCGGCTGGCGCGTCGGCTGGATGATCGGCCCGGCGGACGTCACCAAGGCGGCGTCGAACCTGCAGTCGCACCTGACGTCGAACGTCGCGAACGTGTCGCAGCGGGCCGCGCTGGCCGCCGTGTCGGGCTCGCTGGACGCCGTGCACGAGATGCGGGCCGCGTTCGACCGGCGCCGGCGGACGATCGTCAAGCTGCTGTCGGAGATCCCCGGGGTCACCTGCCCGACCCCGCAGGGCGCCTTCTACGCGTACCCGTCGGTCAAGGACCTGCTCGGCAAGGAGATCCGTGGCGTCCGGCCGGCGACGAGTGTCGAGCTGGCCGCACTCGTGCTGGAGCACGCCGAGGTGGCGGTGGTACCGGGCGAGGCGTTCGGCACGCCGGGCTACTTCCGGCTCTCCTACGCGCTGGGCGACGAGGACCTCGCCACGGGTGTCACCCGCATGGGGGCACTGCTGGCGGAGGCCCGGTAGTTCTCGGCCTGAATGACGCCTTCCGGACATCCGAGGAGCCTGGAAGGCGTCATTCAGGTTTCCGGCAGGGTCAGGGCCGGGCACGCACGACTGTGAGATCCACTTGAGGCTGACAGCGGGCGGCCCTTTCGACAAAGCCGTAGAATTTCAGATAGTGACGAAGCGGCCCTCGCGGGACGGTGACGCATGCGCGACAGGGCGCCCCAGCCGACGGATCTCATCCAGTCGGTGTCCCGGGCTTTCCGGATCATGGAGGAGGTCGGGGGCAGCCGCGCGCCGCTCACGGTCAAGGCTATCGCCCGCCGCTGCCAGCTCAACCTCTCAACGGCCTATCACCTCGTCCGCACGTTGACCTACGAGGGCTACCTCGTCCGGTCGCCGGACGGCGGGTTCGTGCTGGGCTCGTCGGTCGCCCGGCGCTTCCACGACCTGCTGGCGTCGTTCGACCAGCCGCCCCGGGTCCGCGAGGTGCTGCGGCACCTGGCGGCTACGACCCAGCGCACGGCCTACCTCGGCCGGTTCGTGTCCGGCCGGATCATGATCACCGACATGGTCGAGGGCCCGCTGTCGCCGCACCTGGAGGACCTCGAGGTCGGCCTGGACGTGGCCGCGCACGCGACGGTCGTCGGCAAGGTCCTGCTGTCGACGCTCTCCCGCGCCCGGCGAACCGAGTACCTGGCCGAGCAGGGCATGCGCCGCTTCACGGCCCGCACGGTCGTCGACGCCGAGGCCCTCGACCACGAGCTGTCATCCATCGGCAGCGGACCGGTCTCCGAACACGGCCAGTTCCGTGATGGCGTGTCCTGCGCCGGCACCCTGATCCGCCGGGAGTCCCCGGAGACGTCCTGGGCCATCGTGACGTCGACCCGCGAGGACGAGATGCCCCCGGAGGTCGTCTGGCACACGGTGCGCGCCGCGGAGGACCTCGCACCCGTGGTGGTCTAGGGGTCAGGTCAGGCCATCGCCGGTTCACGAACCGGCGCGTTCTCCAGCGCGACGACCAGCGCGCCGACCGCCACGACCGCCGCGATCGGCGCCAGCCACGTCGGGCCGGCCGAGGACAGGGCGAGGCCGCCGAGCGCGGACCCGAGACCCGAACCGACGTAGATCGCCGAACCGTTGAGGCCGAGCGCCACCGTCGGCGCGTCCGGCGCGAGGGTGAACAGGCGGTGCTGCTGGGGCACCATCAGCATGCCGCCGAACGCGCCGACCGCGACCACCGCCACCAGCAGCCCCGGCAGCCTCAGCAGGGCGCCGTCCAGCACGGCGAGCAGCACCACGCAACCGACGATCGACACCAACCGCACCCGGCGCGGCCCGAACCTGTCCGTCCAGCGCCCGGCCAGTTGGTTGCCGACCACCGAGCCCAGCCCGTACGCCGCGAGCACCCAGGCGATCGTCACTCCCGGCGCGACGTCGGCCGCGAGCACCGGCAGGTACACGAAGACGGCGAACAACGCCGTCAGGCCGAACACCGTGACCACCAGCACCCGCGCCACGGCCGGCCGGACGAGCACGGACAGCCGCGTCCGCAGCCCGGCGGCGGGCACCAGCACCTTCGGCAGCGTGAGCACCGCGGCCGCGACGAGCACGCCGACGCCGGAGATCCCCCACATCACGCCCCGCCAGCCCAGTGACGCGCTGGCGAACACCCCGATCGGCACGCCGAGCACGCTGGACACCGACACGCCGGTCGCCACCCAGGACAGCGCCCGGCCACGCGTCTCGTCGGACGCCGTGGCACCGGCCACGGCGAACGCGTTGGCCTGGAACGCCGCCGCGCCGACCGCGGCCACCACCCGGGCCGCGGCCAGGGCCAGGAACGTCGTGCCGACCGCCTGCCCCACCATCCCGACGACGAAGACCGCCATGCCGCCGCCGAGGAGCAGTCGCCGGTCCCAGCTGCCGGTGAACGCGGCGATCAGCGGCGAAGCCACCGCGTAGGTGGCGGCGAACACCGTGGTCAGCTGCCCGGCCGTGGACTCGCTGACGTGCAGGTCGCGGGCGATGGTGGGCAGCAGGCCGTTGAGCACGAACAGGTCCGTGCCGACGGTGAACACCCCGACGGCGAGGACCACCAGATTGTTTGACGCTGGTCGAAGTGTCATGTCGATCAGCGTGACGTATAGTTTGATTGTTGTCAAAGTATCTAATCAGAAGGCACCATCGCGCCGTGAGCCGCACACTTCCGCAGCCGAGCACCGAGGACATCGACCTGGTGACGGTGTTACGCGCGCTGGCGGACCCGGTGCGGCTGGAGGTGCTCCGGGAGATGGCGGCGTCCGGCGAGCCCAGCCCGTGCTCGGCGGAGAACTACGACGTCGACGTGAAGGCAGCGACGTTGTCGCACCACTTCCGGGTGCTCCGCGAGGCGGGCGTGACGACGACGTTCGTCGAGGGCCGGCGGCGGTGGGTGGAGTTACGCCGGGCGGACCTGGACAAGCGCTTCCCGGGGCTGCTGGACTCGGTGCTGGCCTAGTTCTTCGGCAGGCGGACGATCGCGATGGCCTTGCCCAGCACGGCCCTGCCCTCGAACCTGGCGGTGATGTCGACGCGGGCGGTGCCGTCCTCGCGGACGTCCTTGACCTTGCCGGTCAGCTCGACCAGCGCGCCGTCGGCGTCGTTGGGCACCACGACCGGGCGGATGAACCGCGCGCCGTACTCGACGATCGCGCCGGGGTCGTCGAGCCAGTTGGTGACGAGGCGGCCGGCGAGCGCCATGGTGAACATGCCGTGGGCGATCACGCCCGGCAGGCCGACCTCGGTGGCCAGCTTCTCGTTCCAGTGGATGGGGTTGAAGTCGAGGGCGGCGCCGGCGTAGCGGACCAGGTCCGCGCGGCGCACCCGCACCTCGAGCGGGGGCAGCTCGTCACCGGGGGCGGTCATGACTCCTCCGCCCGGATGACCAGCTGGGAGTGGGCCGTGACGACGCGTTCGCCGTCCTCGGTGTCGATCTCGGCCCGCAGCATGAGGAAGTCGTTACCCATCCGGCTGTCGATCTCGACGATGTGGGTGGTCACCGTGAGCCGGTCGCCGGCGTGCACGGGACGCGCGTAGTCGAACTTCATGTCGCCGTGCACGAGCCGGTCGTAGTCCGCGCCCAGCTTCGGGTCGTTGGCGATGTCCTCGACCGAGTACCGGCCGAACAGGATGACGGCGAACGTCGGCGGCGCGATCACGTCCGGGTGACCGGCCGCCTGAGCGGCGGCCGGGTCCCGGTACATGGGGTGGTCGTCACCGATCGCCTCGGCGAACTCCCGGATCTTGGCCCTGCCGACCTCGTAGACCTCCGAACGCGGGTACGCGTGACCCACGAACGCGGGATCCAGGGGCACGTCTAGCGGGTTTCCTTGTGCATCCGGTGCGTGCCGCAGTTCGGGCAGAACTTCTTCATCTCCAAGCGGTCCGGGTCGTTGCGCCGGTTCTTCTTGGTGATGTAGTTGCGGTGCTTGCACTCCTCGCAAGCCAGCGTGATCTTGGGGCGAACGTCACTGCTGCTAGCCACTTGAGGTCCCTCTTCTCCATGGGCGAATCGCCCGCTCGCGTAGCGGTGGCCGGACTTGAACCGGCGACACAGCGATTATGAGCCGCTTGCTCTACCGACTGAGCTACACCGCCATAACATGGCTGTGCCGCGGTGCACGGAACCGAACACCGCGGCCAGCTCCCGAGCCCCAATACGGAATCGAACCGTAGACCTTCTCCTTACCATGGAGACGCTCTACCGACTGAGCTATTGGGGCGGATCCAGCAGAGTTACCCCTCCTGTGGAGCCGTGTGAAGACTACACGGCTCGTTCATGGTCATGAAATCGGGTATCCCCCCCTACGACAGCAGCGTCAGCACCGTCTCGTCCCGAAGCCCTCTGGCCTGCGCGGTCCTGGCCTGCAGCCACGCCTCGAGGCGCTCCTCGGACAGCGGCCGCGAGATCAGGTAGCCCTGCGCGACGTCACAGCCCATCGCGGCCAGCTGGTCGCGTGCCACGTCCTCCTCGACGCCCTCCGCGACGACCGTGAGCCCGAGCGAGTGCCCCAGCTCCACGATCGACCGCACGACGGCCAGGTCGCCGAGGTCCGAGCCCATGCCGAACACGAAGCTCTTGTCGATCTTCACCTCGTCCACCGGGAGCTGCCGCAGGTAGGCCAGCGACGAGTACCCGGTGCCGAAGTCGTCGACCGCGAGCACGACGCCCAGGTTGGACAGCGCCCGCAGCACCGGCAGCGCCCGCTGCGGGTCGGCCATCACGCCGGACTCGGTCAGCTCCAGCGTGAGCAGTTCCGGCGGCACGCCGCGCCTGGTGAGCGCGGCCGAGACCAGGTCGGGGAACGACAGGTTCGCGAGGCTGCGCACCGACAGGTTGACCGCCACGCCGATCCGCAGGCCGCGGTCCATCCACTTCCGGACCTTGATCAACGCCTGTTCGAGCACGAAGTCGGTGAGCGCGTCGACCAGACCGGCGGCCTCGACCGCGGGCACGAACTCGTCCGGGTGCAGGTCGCCGAACTCGGGGTGCCGCCAGCGGACCAGCGCCTCGACGCCCAGGACCTCGCGGCTCGGCAGGGAGATCTTCGGCTGGTAGTGGATCTTGACCTGGCCGGTCTCCATGGCCTGCCGGAACTGCGTGACCAGCTGGAACCGGCGCAGGAACATCTGCCCCATGCTCGGCACGTACGCCCTGGCGTGCTCGCCGCCGCCCTTCGCCGCGCGCAGGGCGACGTCGGCCCGCTTGAGCAGCTCGTCGACGTCCATCGTGGCCGGCGCGGCGTCTTTGGCACCTGTCGAGGTCGTCTCCGAGAACAGCACGCCGTCGGCCATGGTCGCCGACGAGTAGCCGACGACCACTCCGGCCTCGATGGACAGCCGGTCGACCGGGTAGGGCGCGGTCAGGTTCACGATCAGCTGGTTGGCGACGAGCTGGGCCTGCTCGAGGTCCGCGTCGACGAGCAGCGCCGCGAACGCGCCGCCCTCCAGCCGGGCGAGCGGGGCGTCGGCGCCGAGCGTGTCCCGCAGCCGCCGGCCGGCGGCGATGGTGATCCGGTCGCTCCACGCGTAGCCGAGCGCGTCGCTGATGGCCGGCTGGACCTCGAGGTCGAGCCGCAGCATGACCGAGCCCGGGCTGGCGCCGAGCAGCTCGGTCGCGACCTGCCGGAAGCCGGGCCGGTTGTAGAGGCCGGTCAGCGGGTCGTGGTAGGCGTCGTGGCGGAGGGTGGCGACGAGCCTCCGGTTGTCCAGAGCGGTGGCGAGGTGGCTCGCGGTCGTACCGATCATGCGGATGTCGGCCTGGCCGAAGCCGCGCCAGCGGGACAGCTTGTCGTGCGCCTCGACCACGCCGAGCAGGTGACTGGCGCTGCGCAGCGGGACGACGAGCGCCTCCTGGGCTCCTCGCTGCGTCAGAGCGGCCCTGACCTCGGGCAACGCGTCGGCGCGGCGGAAGTGGCGGACGTGCGAGCCGGGTAACCGCAGCAGTGCGTCGGCACGCGCGCCGGTCGCCTCGAGGTCGTACAGCTCGGCGGGCAGGTCGTCCCCGGCGACGACCGTGTGCATGGGTTGCTGCGGGTCGAACCGCAGCCGCAACACGACTCGGGCGGCGCCCAGCTGGTCCTTGATCCGCTGTGCGATGCAGAGCCAGTCCTCGGAGTTGACGGCGGTCGCCATCTCCCCGCCGGCGGCCGGCCGAGCGGCGGCACGCCGCCCCGATCGCGCGACGATGAGGCTGACCTCGGACAACGCCTCCAGGTCGCGCTGCTCGCGCAGCAGTCCGGAGTAGGCGAGGTAGAGCGCCCAGAGCCCGCCGAGCATGGCGAGGACGAGCGGCCACCCGTGGTCGACGTTGGTGGCGACCTCGAACCCGACGACACCCACTGACGAGTTGACCAGCCCGAGCACGAGCGTGCGGGAGACGAGCTTGGTGGCGGCGCCGAGCCGGATGCGACGCCCGAGGACGTACACGGCGACAAGGGCGAGCAGCGTGCTGGTGACCGGCGCCGACAGCGCACCGACGAACACCGCGAACCACCCGGGCTGTCCACCCAGAGTGTCACCCACAAGAGTGAAAACGGTGTAGGCGACTGCGATCTCGAGCGTTTCCGCGCCAGTGTTGTAGAGGACACGGTCCTGAACCCGCCGACCGAGCAGCGTGCCGACCCCGGCCACGAGATGCGCGGCGAGCACCACGGGGAACGGCGCGACGAAGAGCCCGATGGCAAGGGGGATCTCGGTGAAGGAGATCGTCCAGGAGACCCCGCCCCGCACGTCGATGTTGACGGAGAGCTGCTCGACGACGAGGAACCCGACCGCGAGCAGAAGCCCGGTCCAGATCAGTTCGGAACCGCCACCGAAGGGCAACCACCAGGTGACCCCGACAGCCGCCGCAACCCCAGCAACCAGCACGAGGACCGAAAAAACGCTGAACCGGCGGTCCAGCGAGGGGTAGTCCTCCGCGCGGTCAGCAGCCGCCGGCATGGGATGGTCCGGCATGCAACCTCCTAGGCCGCCCCTTCGGCGACACTCCCGCCGCACAGTGACGACGCCCCCCGATTGGGCTAGTCACGGTCGCGTAACTGTACCCCCTCCGTGCACAGATTCCGACTGTGCTATTTGCTCACCGCCAGCCCCCCAGCCCGCGAAACAGACTGGTCAGCCGAACGCCCCCAAAGGCGTGCTCGCCGCACCATGATCATCAATCGAAGCATCGCCCGAGGTCAGCGCCCCCACGGGGTTACCGCGGTCCGCGACACCGACCAAATCGTTGTGAGAGCAATCACTCACCTAGTGAGACTGTCCTTTGCGGATCCAGCCACCCAGCCCCTCCTGAACCGTCCACGCACTGAGACGACAGCCGCAGCGAACCACCCACCACATTGCACCGTCCGTGTACACCCAAAGCAATCCGATCGCTCTCAGTAATCCCCCGCTGTCACACCCGAAGCCAGCGACCCGTCTCCGGGAGAGGCCGTCAACGAAGGCCCTCCGGGCACGCTCCCATCGCAGCCCGATGGATCAGCCGCACTTGGCTGCGCCCACAGATCAACTGACAGCCCACCAACACCCGCCGGCAACCAGGCACGGCCGAACAAACGACGAACGACCCGTTGAAATGATCAACGAGCCGTTGCGGCTTCTGGTGGCGGGTGCAGGGTTCGAACCTGCGTAACTCTCGCGACAGACTTACAGGCGCCTCTGGGCGTCTCACAGGTCCCTGACCAGCACGAACAGACACTTAGGATCGAGCAGCGTCCTACTCGCAACGCTTGGACAACGAAGCTCGCACCCAAACCGCACCCAAAGGCGCCGTGAGCTTCCGCGCTAGGGATGTCGTCGCGTGCTGGACGGATGTTCCGGTCCAGGTAGCCCCGGTACATCTCGGCTACACGTAATCGCGGCGAGTACATCGTTGCGGGATAGTCCGAGTCATGCGCCTCTGGAGCTCTCGAAGCACGCTCGCCCAACGCATCGCACAGCACATCCAACGAGGAGAACCCATATCGCTGGCGTCAGTACCGGCGGCAACCATCACCCGGGTGCTGCTCGACGGTCCTTCTCAGCCCGGAGGGCGGCAACTGCTTTGTCTACGTGCCGCACACATCACTGGCGCGCTCAATCTACGGCACGCATCCCTCAGCTTTCCGTTAGTGTTCGAAAGCTGCACCTTCGACGAGCCGGTAACCGTCGAGGACGGCCATCTCAGGGTGCTGGAATTTCGCTCGTGCACGCTGCCCGCTTTCGAGGGACAAGCTCTGCGAGTCGCTGGTGACCTCACCCTCATCGACACGCGTGTCGGGCGGATTGACTTGTTCAGCGCACGCGTCGGCGGTCAGCTCTGGCTCAACAATTCCCACGTGGACTGTGGTGAGATTGGTTGGGCCGTCAGCGCACCTCAGATCGGGATCGCCGGTGGTTGCTATGCCAACGGGTTGACCGTCCGCGGCGGCCTGAACCTATGGGGCGCCGACATCCAAGCGGGTCTTGAACTCGGCCGCGCAATCCTCTTTGCCGAAGACCGGCCAGCTCTCCGGGCACCGAATCTGTCCGTGACTGGCGATGTGACGCTTGGGGACGGGGCAACGATCAGCGGGGCTGTCAATCTGAGCTCAGTCAAAATTGGCGGCTGCCTAACATTGAACTATCGGGTGACCGGCGAGCACAAGATCATCATTTCAAACAGTGATATCAAGACACTGCACCTGGAAGTCTCCCCTCCCGAACACGTCACGGTCGACCTGACCGGCTGCGTGGTCACGTCATTCCTCGATACCCCGAGATCCTGGCCCAAGATGCTCAAGTTAGATCGAACGAGGTACGAAACGCTTCGACCGCTACTGCCCGCCAGAGAACGCCTCGCATGGCTGAAGCGCAACGAGGACTCCAATTCGCCGCAACCGTACGAACAGCTCGCACGGCAGTATCGCGAAGCCGGTCAAGACTACGATGCTCGAACGATTCTACTCGCTAAACACCGCAACCGGACTCGACATCTCCGTTTCCCGGCGAAGTTGTGGGGCTACCTCCAGGACGTCACCATCGGATACGGATATCGACCAGTCCGTGCCATGGCCTGGTTAGCTGGGTTGACGATGATCGTGGCCGTTAGCAGCACCGTCTGGCAGCCTCGCCCAGTAACAGGCGCAGCTCCCGACTTCAATTTCGCCGCGTACGCACTCGATGTCGTGCTACCGATCCTCGACCTCGGGCAGGAGAAGTCATACAGCGCTGTCGGTTTCGGCCGCGGCCTCGTGTGGATCGCCATCATCGCTGGCTGGCTCCTCGCCTCTACCATCATCACCGCTGTCACGCGGAACATCAGCCGGAGTTAGATGAGGCAACTCAGACCTACCCCGCCGACGACGTTCTACAGTGCAAGCTCGGCCGCGCGCCTGCACGCAGGTGCCGCCTTGTGGCGACAAGACGATCCCAGAGAAACTTCAGACGCAACTGGCACCCATAGATCAACTTCGCGTGGCGCTGTTGATCTATGGGTGCGGTGTTTCTGCTGGTCAGATTGTATGGTGGCGGGTGCAGGGTTCGAACCTGCGTAGCTTGCGCGACAGATTTACAGCCCCATCCCAGCACACCCTCTGACCAGGCATTACATGCCATCTAGGGTCACCTTGGGCACGTATTGGGCACGATCAAGCGCGGAGGACGCTGCTGACGCCACCCTGAGACCGCCTGGTGTCATCGCTCAAACCACGTCACTCTGACACGCCTGCGGCCAACTGCCGGATCGGCCACCACGACAGATTCCGTATCTGCTCGTGGCGGCCTATGGTTGCCTCGTTTGCGGGGTCGTCGCCTAACCGGGTGACTGGCTCCACTGACTTCCATGACATCGCCATGTCCAACCCCGCGATGAGGGACACTGTCGGCAGTCAACGTGGACCTAGGACTGGAACGCCGTGAGTGAGAATTTCGAGCGGAGTCGCCTCATCGCCCCTGGCCCCACTACTCGGGTGGCGAGGTTGGCGTCCGGCGAACTAGTACGTTTTATGCCCGAGGCGCTCGAAGGGATGCTACGTCAGGCGCGCGAGGGTTTTGTTGTGATGAACATCGAGCACCTCAATGTTTATCCACCGTTCGCACGCTGGTCGGACGGCGAGATCCGCACGCTGGATGACGGGGAGAAACAGATCTATCTCTTCGGGGAGCCAATCGAGCAGTACGTAGCCACTGCAGATGTTCCCGATCCCTTTGGCTCCGCGCCTGATGTCGATATTGCACCCTTTGAGGGACACATCAAGGCTTCGATTGAAGCCGAACCGAGAAATTTTGATCAGGATACTTGGGCCTCAGTTCGCGCGGAGTCACCGCTGCCGATCAAAGAGGTTAGCAAATGGTCGGCTCTACCTCCACTAGAGTGGCTGCTCGCCATCCCAGTGATCTGGGGGTTGAAAAGGTTCGCTGGCAGCTTTCTCGACAGGTTGGGATCCTTGTCGGCAGAAGGATTGGCCTCATGGATACGCAACTCTTCTCAACGATCCCTTGACGCTCAGAGAGACCGATACCTAACCATCTCGATGGAATTGGATGGGTATCGATGGGTTCGTGGGTTTGTGCCGTTTGGACCCGACGACGACGAAACAGTAATCAAAGAAGCGCTAGACTCCGCAGGGTATCTAGCTGAAGTCGCGGGTCTACAGAATGAGGGAGCTACGCAAAACGCACAGCAGATTGCATACGTGTTCGACGGCCTGGAGTGGCACCTTGCATGGTTCATCCGAGATGGCGTCGCCTACCAGACGCGATACTTTGCGGATCACATGCCACAGCCGGAGAGGTTCCTCGGTCAGCCGTACCTACCGGACGGCGTCGAGCAACAAGAGATACCAGGCGATGAGAGTTGAAGAGTCATAGTCCCAGATAGTCAAGGGGTCGCCAAGCGAAGGGAAGCCTCGTCGGCCAGAGTTTTGAAGTGACGCCAAGACCACATGTACGACGGGTCGTCCTTAGCCTTCTCCTCTACCAGTAACAGAAAGTGTTTCCGCAACTCGACGTACACCACACCCCACTCGTCGATAAACAAATTCTTTTCGATATATCCTTGTTTCACATATAGGGCGGCAAAATCTAACATTGACAGTGCGCGGCTCACGATTTCGTAGTCATTGTGTCGCTCGATGTAGAGCTGACGAACGTCGAAAAGTGAGTGCACTTCGCGGGTTAGTATTCGACGCCCGCGCATAACATCTTGATCTAACAAACGTTCGTGCATTTTCAAGAAGAGATCCCGTCGATCGAGAACCCTTCGCTCCCGCAGCGTAAAAATGCTTACACCAAGAGCAAGGATGGAGATAGCCATGGACACGACCGATACGTACATTGGCACACCCTTCTGACATATCCTCTATAAAAGGATGCCATCGGCCTAACCTTCAGGTCCCATTAGGCGGAGATCCAGCAACACATGCTCATCTGCTGCGACACGCAGTCATCGGTCTGTCGGGGTCCAGCCCATCCACACTGGCAGGGTCGTGCTGTCGCGCCTGCGGCCGGCTCAGCGCCCTATCTGCCTTCGCGGAGATCACGAGGGGGGCGGCACCCTGACAGGCATGGCTCGGCCTGCTGGACATGGAAGCTCGTGTGGCTGCGTTGGAACCGAAGTCCTACGCCTTGCCGGGACTGTTCTTCGGATTAGCCGTCAGCTGGTTGAGCAACTCCACGGTGGCTGCAGAGTTATTCGTGATGTGGGTGAGCAAGGTGTTGGTTTTCTGCTGTTCCTTCAGCAGCTTCTCTAGAAGCAACGCAGTCGTCAGATCGTGGTTGACCATAAGGTGCCCTTTCGTCATTGGAACTCTGGCATCACTGCAACTGACACCATAGCGTCGCATCTTGAGCGGCAACCTACTCCGCCAACCGAGATCACGAGCTGTTCGGGAGAGGGCGCTCGGTACGCTGGTGGCATGACTCAGCCTGACGATCTAGAAGCTCGTGTGGCTGCACTGGAGACCGAGGTCCGGCAGCTCGCTGATCGTGTTCGCCACAGTGAGCAGGACGCGGCAGCAGCGCGGGTGCTGGCCGGAGGAGCTGACCGTGACGTCGCTGAGATCCGCGGAGAGATCCGGGACTTCCGCCAGGCCACCACGTCCAGCTTCAATGCGACACGCGAGGACCTGAACGACCTCCGCAGCCAGATGCAGCAGGGGTTCAGCGAGACGCAACAAGGGTTCGCCGAGATGCGCGGCAAGCTCGACGCCACGGCCGCTGGTCAGCAGCAGATCGTCAACTTGCTGAACACACTCATCGGCCAAGGTGGACAACAGGACGACCAGTCCCCGTAGACCAATCCTCCCGCGTCGGTGTCACGTCCGGCATCCATCCAGGTACGGCCGACACCGTCGGTAACTGCGGCAACTGCGGTAACCATGCAGGTCACACCACATGTTGATCAGTAACCGTATCGGTAACTAGCACACCCCTATCGGTAACCTGATCTTGAAGCGCTACGTCACGCCTAGACCAATCCCTATCTTGCGCGTCCTTCCCATGCCGGGAGAGCCGCGCAAGCGGCTAGACCAATCTGCGCCATACTTCACGACACATCCGGCGCATGCCACGCCAACCAAGATCAGGTTACCGATCCATCGGTAACCGCGGAACCATCGGTAACCGCTCTACCAGCGAAGTTACCGAGGTTACCGCAGTTACCGACACCCAGCGCTCTCCCGCTGCGCGCGGGGACGAGTAGATCAACTACTCAACGCGGCTCTGCCGTCACGAACGTGCCACGGCCATGAACCACGACCACCAAGCCCTGTTCGACCAGGCTCGCGATGGCACGACGGACCGTAGCCCGAGCAACGCCGTACACCTCGTCGCCAAGAGCCTGTTCGGACGGCAGCCGACTGTTGGCAGGAAGCGCACCGCTGTCGATGTCCGCCGCGATGTCGTCGGCGATCTGCTGCCAGACGAACCGAGGTCCCTCATGGTCAATCCGGTCAGCTCGGTTACCCCATGCCATACGGCCACAGTAGACACCCTCCTACCTGCACATACGATCCTCTTCGTATATAGACGTCTATAGACGTACACTGCCGTACATGACCAAGCAGGTCCCGCCATCGTGGGTTGCTCTTACACATGACCCGCCGAGTGTCCACTTCGAGGACGAAGCGTGGCTTGTGTGTCCGTTGAACGGCTTCGACTGTGCCCGTGTGCCCCGCGACCGGTTCGGCGAGGAGTGGGCCGCCGACGTCATGGCCGTCCACGTAGCGATCAGTCATCGCCGCTGGAGCTAGGCGGTACTTCAGGGGATTGTCGTGATACATGGGCCTCTCCCCAGTCGAACGTTCGCGGGCCTCTGGAAGCAGGCTCCTGAACCGCTCGGATCGGCGACGATGCGCACCAGTTCAAAGCCGCGTGCTAGGTAGTACCTGTGCAATGCGGTGTTGGAACGCCAAGCGTCCAGCCGAATCCAGTGGCGACCACAATCAGTTGCCCGCCCCCCCACCCAGTCAAGCATTGCTGATCCGAGTTCTTCACCGCGACCCGACTCCTCTATGACCATTCGATGAACGTACAACGCGTCATCTGGTTGGTCTTCCGGTGGCCACAATTGAGGATCAGCGTCGGCGTCGACAGTGATTGTCCCGATTATTGAATCGTCCCGCTGTGCCAGCCAGCAATTTCCAGCTTCAACGGCCGCTTCAATGTTGTACATTTTTACTGGGTATTGCCACTGATCCGAACCACGATTCCGCAGCCAATCGGCCGATCTCTTCCACATCTCGGCTACGACGGCTATGTCATCTGCGGTTCGTGCTTTTCGTAGTGCAACAGGTGCGGTCACTCGTTGATTCCCTTCGGATGGATCCGTTCGTAGAGGATTACGTGCCGATCTCCTGGCAGCACGAAGATGTCGACACGGACCACGCGGTCATCGGCCGTGTAGCCGGTCACGTAGTGTACTGCCACGGGAGTACCTTGATTCAAGCCAAGACGCTGAGCTTCCTTCGGGGTCGGCATCCGAATGTAGAACTCATCGATAGCGCGTACTTCGTCGCCGATCATGTCCTCAACGAGACGATTGGAGCCGCGCGGAATATCCGCTGGGCTCATGATCGGCGTGTCCTTCACCAGGTCATGCAGGTAGTAGGTGTCATTGATGTTGAACGGTTCGCCGTCAACGCTTCTGACCCGCTTCCGGGCGACAACCGGTGTCCCGACTTCGACACCGAACCGCTTTGCCACAAACTCGTTTGCTTCCTCCACGGCTACTTCAATCGTCTGCGACGGCTTCCGACCCTCCTTTGAAAGAAAGGACATGAAACGGTCCATAGTTGTGGAGATGCGCGGTTCGTTCTCCTGCTGTGGCCGGTAGACCATCGGTCGATGTTCGCGAACGACGCGACCTTTGCCCGGTTGTGACGCGATCAACCCCTCTTGCTGAAGTCGATCAAGCGCGCGGCGCACCGTGACCCTGCTGACGTCGTACCGGTTGCCCAACTGCGCCTCCGAGGGCAACAGGTCGTTGGGCTTCAGGGCTCCAGCCTGAATCTGTTCTCGCAGGTCATCGGCCACCTTGTCGGTGAGGGTAGACACCTGACATCGGCTCCTCTCGGAACTGGGTTGTTGACAGACCAAGCATACCTGTTGCAACATGTGCTTGCACTTGTTGTAACAGGTACATCATCTAGACCGACTGGAGGCGAGATGGAAGCGGACGAGATGTCCGACCTGGAGCTGTTGGCTTCAGCTCTTGAGGACGCGATGGACGCGTACCAGGCCGGGAAGGTCCTGGGGCCGGCGCTGGACCCAGCGGCGTTCGCTCGCGCGGCGCGACGTGCGCGTCACCGAGACGTGGCGCGTCTGCTGCGATCGACTGTTGTGGGTGATGCAGCGTGATCACCAACCACCGAACCGCTGTCCGCGCAACGTCACTGAGTGAACTCCTGGGCATCGACGCACAGGCCACCGAGTGGATGCGAGACGCCCTGTGTGCGCAGACCGATCCGGAGGCGTTCTACCCGGACGAGCACGGTTCTGTGGCGCCAGCCAAGGCGGTGTGCGCGGTGTGCCCGGTGCTTGCTGAGTGCCGTGCCTACGCCCTGGAGACCGGCCAACGGTTCGGCGTGTGGGGCGGCCTGAGCGCTCATGAGCGCCAGCAGATCCGCACCGAAGCCGCCACGGCGGATCGGTGGGTGGCCTGATGTGGGACAACCTGATCACGATGGTCGGCACGCTGGTAGCCACGCTGTCCGGCTGTCTGCTGACGGGCATGGCGCAAGCGCGGGTGGCGCGTAGCGAGCGTCGCGAGACGCGGTGGGACGCGCGCCGTTCCGAGGCGTTGGCTGCGGTCACGGCGCTGGTGTCGGCGCTGGCGGATCATCGTCGCGCGATGTGGGTGCTGGAAGACCTGCAGCTGTCCCACGCGGACTCGGCAGTGGTGGCCGGCGCTCTTGAGGCCAGCCACGTCACCCGGTCGGCCTTGACCGCGCCGTTGACGACGATCCGCATCCTCATCCCCGCCCTGGCTGGTCCGGCACGGCAGGCCACGCAGGCCACGTACGTGATGCGCAACGCCCCTGACCACGCCACGCTCGAAACCCTTCGCCAGGAGGCGCTGAACGCCAGTGACCGCCTGGAGGAGGCGGCTGCCGAACTGTTCGCCGCTGTCGGTGGCGTGCTGGAGGTGGCGACATGACCACCCTGCCCAACTTCGAGTTCACCCGACCTGGCGACCCTTCCGCCAAGAAAACCCACCAGGTCGGGGCTCCCAACCACCTGCAAGGAAGTGGAGAGACCCTGATGGTAGGCAACAGCCCGAACCCGCGCACAGGGTCGAACGGCCCACTGGTCACGTGGGTGTTCGAACGGGTCAACCTGGAGTCGCACCGATTCCTGTCCGTGGATGACCACGGCCGGTTCACGGTCTCGCTGGACCGTCTGGCGGTGCTGGTCGCCGAGATCGTCATCGAGCACACGGCTGACCTGAACTCGCGACTGGACGCGGCAGAAGGCGTCATCGGCCAGTTGAAGGACGACCTTCGCGCCGCTCAGGGTGGGGTGGTCTGAGATGCGCACGTTGGTGATCACGGCCGTGATCGTGGCCCTTCAGTGGGTGCTGATTCACCTCTACCCGGAGCCGCAGTGGGTGTTGCTGACCCTGACGGTCCCGGCGCTGGTGCTGGCGTTGTCGCTGAGCGGCGTCGCGCGTCTGCTGGCCCGGTGGAGTGCGGGTGGTCGGCGATGAGCGCTACGGACGTGCTGTCCCGGTTCGGGACGTGGGCGCTGGTCAGGTTCGTACTGGCGCTGTTGGTGTTCGTGCTGCTGCACCTGGTGCGGCTGCCCGTCGTTCTGCTGGCCGTGGTGCTGGCAGGCGCAATGTCGCGTGTAGACCACGCGGTCACCGCCGCCGTGTCCAGTGAGCCGGGATGTGTTGCGGGGGAGGGAATCCGATGAGCAAGAACGAGCTGGTGACGCGCCAGGCTGACCCGGTCTCCCTCAACGCGGGTGTACCGGAGCGGGCTACGCGGGTGGCGTCTTGGGTCGGCTGGCACCTGTTCGAGATCACGGGCGTGACCGTGCCGACCGTGTTCGCGGTGTCGGTGACGCCGTGGTGGTGGCTGGTGTCCGGTGTGGTCGGTGTCGGCTGGACCGCGAACGAGGTCCGTTTGCGGAAACAGGCCGCGATCCGGGCTGGACGAGAGGTTCCGGCCACTGTGGAGCAGTCCGCCGCAACAGGTTCCGGTGAAGCGTCCAGCGTAGACGGCAAGCGTGTTGGGGGTGCGCAGTGAACTGGCAGGAGCAGAAGCGGTTGAACGAGGCCGCGCGAGCAGAGCAGAAGCGTCAGGACGCGGTGACCGCCGCACAGGTGGAGCAGATCCGCACGCGTATGCAGGTTGAGGCCGCGCAGACGATGGCCGCGCAGCAGGCGGAGCAGGAGCGCCTGAACCGCGCCGACCGCGAGCGGCGGAAGAACGAAGCGCGTGACCGGCGCAAGGCGTGGTGGAAGGGCCTGCGCGCGTGGGCCACGGCCCACATGGTGGATCTGCTGATCTACCCCCTGGCCATGGTGTCGGCCGTGATGGCGGTCCCGGCCATGGCCGCGTTCGGCCACGAGGTGTACGGCACGGCGGCCGGCTACGCCCTGCCGGTCATCACCGAACTGGGCATGTGGGCGTTCGCGTTCGCCGTGCACGTCGTCCGCCACCTCAGCGAGCGGGATGGGGCGGACCGGCCGGTGTGGGCATTGCAGCTCGGCGTCTGGTCGTTCGCCACGGTGGCGGCCGGGCTGAACTTCCTACACGGCACCACCAGCAGCCCCTTGGGTGCCGGTGTGACGGCCGGTGTGGTGATGGCCGTGGCCAGCGTCGCGGGTGTGATGGCGCACCAGCTCGTGACCGCCGCACCCCGCCGTGGCAGGGCCGACCGCGAGGCAGCGCGGATCGAGCGCCGCGCCGTGGCCAAGGTGGCGA
>NZ_JBJMIE010000502.1:0-6155 GCF_045807065.1 Actinophytocola sp.
CGTGCTCGCGGTTGCAATCGCTATCGCAGCCGCTGCACTGCTGCTCCGGCGCCAGGGTGCTGGCCAAGGGGAGCCGCAGCAGCTTCAGGAGCGCATCGCAGTAGCCGTCGCCGACTTCGCCAATGAGACGGATGATCGTGACCTCAATGGCCTTTCGGGCATGCTCATCACCTCGCTCGAGCAATCGCGTCGGTTGGTCGTCCTCCCACGCTCGCGGATGGTGGATGTCCTAAGGGAGTTGGGCCGGGCGGATCTGGATCATGTCGATGAGGCCCTTGGACGCGAAGTTGCGCGTCGCAACGCGTGCCGAGCTCGCCCGCCTGCACCAGCGTCTCAAGACGACCACCGTCTACGTGACGCACGACCAGGTCGAGGCCATGACCATGGGCGACCGGGTCGCGGTGATGAAGGACGGCGTGCTGCAGCAGGTCGACAGCCCGCTGCACCTGTACGACAGCCCGAAGAACCTGTTCGTCGCCGGCTTCATCGGCTCGCCGGCCATGAACCTGATCCCGGCCAGCGTCAACGGTCAGGGTGCCGTCATCGGCGGCCAGACCATCGAGCTGACCGCCGAGCAGAAGGCCGCGCTGACCTCCAAGGACCTGGTCGTCGGCATCCGCCCCGAGGGCTGGACGCTGAAGCCGGCCGGTGAGGGCATCGCCGCGACGATCGAGGTCATCGAGGAGCTGGGTTCCGAGCAGTTCCTGTACTGCTCGACCTCCTCGCCGCAGCTGGCCTCGGACGCCGACTCGGAGGCCGACACCAGCGCCCCGCCGCCGATCACCGTCCGCGCCGAGGGCCTGTCGCACTTCCAGCGCGGCGAGAAGGTCGGCCTCGTGCCCCAGCCGGGTGCGGTCCACCTGTTCGACGCGGCCACGGGCGATCGCCTGCCCGACTGATCGCGGTTTCTCCGGCCCAGGGCTCCACACGGGGTCCTGGGCCTTTTTCTGTCCGGCGTTCGCTGCGCCGATGTGCGTGAAATCGGTATGATTCACGCAGGTTCGAGCATTCGTGGAGGCACCGTGACGTACCTGCGGGACGAGATCGCCAGCCAGCCCGAGACGTGGGCGCGCGCATTGGAGACGTCCGTCTCCGGGCTGCCGACGCCCGGCGAGCGGGTGGCGGTGATCGGCTGCGGGACGTCCTACTACATGGCCCAGGCGTACGCCGCCCGGCGTGAGGCCGCCGGCCAGGGGGAGACCGACCCGTTCCCCGCCTCCGAGTTCCCCTTCGCGCGGCCCTACGACCGGGTCGTGGCGCTGACCCGCTCCGGCACCACCACCGAGGTGCTGGCCGCCCTCGCCGCGACCGAGGCGCCGACCGTGGCCCTCACCGCCGACCCGTCCACCCCGATCAGCGAGGCCGCGGGCACCGTCATCGCGCTCGACTTCGCCGACGAGAAGTCCGTGGTGCAGACCCGGTTCGCCACGTCGGCACTGCTCCTGCTGCGGACGTCGCTGGGGGAGTCCCTGACCGCGCTGCCCGCCGAGGCCGCGCGAGCCCTGGAGACGCCGCTGGCGCCGGAGCTGCTGGCGGCGGAGCAGGTCACCTTCCTCGGCACGGGCTGGACGACCGGCCTGGCGAACGAGGCCGCGCTCAAGCTGCGCGAGGCGGCCCAGGCGTGGACGGAGTCCTACCACGCGATGGAGTACCGGCACGGCCCGATCTCGATCGCGGCGCCCGGGCGGGCGGTCTGGGTCTTCGGCCCCGCGCCGGACGGCCTGGCCGAGGAGGTGCGGGCGACCGGCGCCCACCTGGCGCAGGACGACGGCGACCCGCTCGTCTCGCTCGTCCGCGCCCACCGCCTGGCCGAGGCGGTGGCGCGGTCGCGGGGCCTGAACCCCGACCAGCCCCGCAACCTCACCCGCTCGGTGATCCTCGCCTGATGGCCCGACAGGGCGAGCCGATGATCGGGGTTCCGTTCGAGGCCCTCGACACCCCGCGCTTCGGCGTCATCGGCCTCGGCAACCGGGGCGGTGCGATGCTGCCGCTGTTGTTGCGGGTCCCCCACGCACGGGTGACGGCCCTGTGCGACATCCGCCCGGAGTGCGCCAACGCCGCCGCCGTGGTGGTCACCGACGCGGGCCAGCCCGAACCCGCCCTGTACACCGGCGAGGGGGACTTCGCGAACCTCGTCCAGCGCGACGACGTCGACTTCGTCTACATCGCCACCCCGCCGGAGCGGCACACCTCCATGGCGCTCGCCGCGATGCGGGCCGGCAAGCACGTCGGCGTCGAGTGCCCCATGGGGCTCACCATCGAGGACCTGTGGGAGCTGGTCGACACCTCCGAGCAGACCCGCCGCCACTGCGTCCAGCTCGAGAACTGCTGCTACGGCCAGCACGAGCTGCGCGTGCTGCGGATGGCGCACGAGGGCCTGTTCGGCGAGCTGTTGCACGGTTCCGGCGCCTACCTGCACGACCTGCGCGAGCTGATGTTCTCGAAGACCTACTACGAGGACCAGTGGCGCAGGCGGCTCCACACGCGCTACGACGGCGACCTGTACCCGACGCACGGCCTCGGGCCGGTCGCCGCGTACCTGGACATCCACCGCGGCGACCGGTTCGTGCGCATGACGTCGATGAGCACGCCGGCGCTGGGGCTCGCCGAGTACCGCGCCGCGCACCTGCCGGAGGGCGACGAGACCTGGGGCGAGCGCTACGTCAACGGCGACGTCACGATGAGCCTGATCCAGACCGCGCTGGGCCGGGTCGTCCACCTCGTGCACGGGGTGTCCAGCCCGCACCCGTACTCCCGGCTCAACCACCTGGCCGGCACGCGGGGCGTCTTCGAGGACTACCCGCCCCGCATCTACCTGGAGCCGGCCCGCGGCGACGAGGAGTGGGGCTCCTTCGACGACTACGCCGCCCACGACCACTGGCTGTGGACCGAGGTGGGTCCGGGTCCCGGCGGGCACGGCGGCATGGACTACATCATGCTGTGGCGCCTGGTGCAGACGCTGCGCCTCGGCCTGCCGCCGGACATCGACGTGTACGACTCGGCGGCGTGGAGCGCGCCGCTGCCGCTCTCCGTGCGGTCGGTCGAGCAGGGGGGCCGGCCGGTCGAGTTCCCGGACTTCACCCGGGACCGGTGGCGCACCCCGCACTCCGGCACGGACTCGGCCAGGCCCTGACGAGGAGCTGGACCCGGTCGGGGGGTCCCGGATCCAGCTCCTCCCGGCGGCGGACGCTCATGTGGCGACACCCGGGCGTGTGTCACCTCCTTGTGTAACGCCCCGCTGGTGGCGCCGCAATCGTTTCCGCCACGGCGCAAAGCTTTTTGGTAGCGTGGTGTATCCAGAAACATCGTGTTACTGAATGAGGCGGCGTGGTACGGCTGACCCGGGTCGAACAGCAGCGGCAGACGCACGACCGGCTGCTGGCGGCGGGCCGCGCGGTGATCGCGAGGCGCGGGTTCCTCGCCGCGACGATCGAGGAGATCGCGGCGGAGGCCGGCTACACGCGCGGCGCGGTCTACAAGCACTTCGGCGGCAAGGAGGGGCTGTGGCTGGCCACCATGGCGGCCCAGGCCGAGGCGCACCTGACGCTCCTGGACGAGGCCCTCGCCAACGCGGGCGACCAGCAGGGGCTGGTGCGTGCGCTGCTGCCGAACGCGTTCGCCGACGACGACGAGGCGGCGCGGTGGAGCGCCTCGACAGCCGAGTTCCTGGCCGCGGTGGCCGGTCAGCCGGAGACCGCCGCCGCGGTCGTCGCCGCGCAGAAGCGGCACGAGGAGCAGATCGTCGCGGTGCTGGACCGGCACTGCCGCCGGTTGGGGCTGCGCCCGGCACTGCCGTTGCCGCAGGTGGTCGTGGTGCTCGGCGCCCTGGGCGGCGGCCTGGCCCTGCGCCGCGGCATGGACCCGGACGTCGACGTGACCGCGATCCTGTCCGGCGTCATCACCGTGGTGCTCCCGGAGGAGACATGAGCGTCCTGTTACCGTTCCTGCTGGTCGCGGCCGTCTGCGCACTCATCGGCTGGGGCCTCGTCCGACTGCGCAAGCGCATCCAACGCCGCCGCGTCGGCAGCTCGGCCCTCAGCGCGGCGATGACCGTGCTCGACGACATCTGGCACCCGGCCGCCGTCGACCCCCAGATCGAGATCCAACAGTCCTACGAACGACGCGCCCCGACCCCCTCACCGGAGGACGACGAGGACTAACGCTGGACTAACGCGATCGCCGCCCGAGTGATCGTGGCGGCCCGCGGGTCCCGGTGCCAGTCAGGTCCGAAACAGGCGTCAGTTCAGCTCCAGGCTCTCTATCAGGCGGCGGGCGGCACCCAGGCGGTCGGCCTCGAACAGGCCGACAGTCGACGCGGTGAACGACAGATCCGCGCGGACGGCCAACGGCTCGGCCGTGACGCCCTCCTTCACCCGGGTCAGCGTGATGTGCGGCCGGTACAGCTCGCCGGCCAGGTCATATCCCACGTCGCGCGCGTTGGCCTGCTGCGCCGCCGAGTACTCGCCGAAATAATCTTCCACCACGGGACGTCCCGGCGAATAACGGCGCCCACGGAGCGCGTTGGTTATTTTTTCGTGTACTCCGCAGAGTGTCTCGTCCCGGGTGTACGAGATCTCGTGATAGTTGCCCGGCGTGACGTGATAGCCACAGTGAACAACCCGAAAGGGGCGCACACCGCGCACCGCGTCGCGCAGCCGCGCCCGAATTTCGTCGAGGTTCCCGATGTCGAACCGTGCCATGTACAAGGTCAGATGTGGGTGCCGGGAGTGGTTGTCCAGTTCGAAAAGCCCGCCTCGACCGGCCAGTTCACGGCTCATCTCCACAACCGCACCGACAACCGGCGCCGGCGGCGCGACGGCGACATTGAGAAGTGTCGTAGTCGCATCCAAACCTTTGTCGTCTCGAACCACGGACGCAAGCACAGGGCGTATAGTACAAGGTCGCGGTTGACAAGGACTTGTGTCCGGGTTAAATCTGGGTGGACGCTCAGGGATGGGCGGGCGAATGGCTGCTGAGCCGAACGGGTTGGACAGGCGGGAACGACAAAGCTGGTTACGCCGGTTCGTCAAACGGGCCAGTTCGCAGGCCGTCGCCTATACCCAGTTGCTCGTTGCCACAGGCGGCCTACTGCTGGTCGTCATGTTGCGCATTCCCTGGCTGACCCAGGTGCTCAACAAGATCGGTTTCACCGACTTCGGCGCTGTGGTGCAGACGATCGTGGTCGTCATACTCGTCTCGGTCTTCTTCGACGTGCGCGGCATCGCGGAGCGGACCGAAGAGAAGACTGTCCTGTCCCGACATCTCGCCGACCCGATGGACGTGTACCCGCTGCTGCACGAAAGGGCCAAGAACATCACGCGTCCCTCGGACAAGCAGCTCGACGTGCTGGGCATGACGCTCTACACGGCATGGCCGAGCGTCCGGTTCCTCCTCAACCGCCCGGAGCTCAACGGCTGGTCGGTTCGCCTGGCCGCCCTCGTCCACGGCGAACGGCGCCTGACCCCGTACGTGCCGAAGGACTGGTTCCGCGACTCGCGTACACACCTGAACAGCATCCTGGCATGCGGCAGGCAAGCCCCCATCAGGGAACGCGGCATCAAGCTGGAGCCGTTCGGCTACGACTTCATGCCTGCCGTGCACGGCTTCCGGCTGGGCAACGGCGACCTGTTCATCTCCTTGCTGCTCTGGCAGACCGACGGGAAGCTGGGCTTCGAGGGCTACTCGTACGAGTTCATCCCGGCCGAGGACAGGTCGCCGACAGCGGAGACGGCCAGGGAAGTCTGGGACACCTGGTTCACTCGCGCCGTGACGACACCGTGGTCACCGGAGACGGTGACCACCGCGTCGTCGCGAACCCCGCCCGGTCAGCTCCAGGGCGACCCATGACTGTCCTTTCACGACCTGGCGCGCGTTCGCGTGGTCCACGAGGAACCCGCCGCCGTCAGGGCCCGGACTGCTCGGCTCGTGTGACGTCAGCCCGTCCCGCCACCGCCATGCCACCCGCTCCAAGCGAGAACTAGACTTCCCGTTGTCGCGACCGGAACGCGGCGACGTGCACACGGTTCGCGCACCGCGCCGAGCAGAACCGTTTGGCCCGGTTGGTGGACGTGTCCAGGTAGTAGTTGTCGCAGTCGGCAGCGCCGCAGTGGCCGAAGCGACTCGGTCCGTAATGGACCATCCCGTGCGCGAGCCCC
>NZ_JBJMIE010000503.1:0-22685 GCF_045807065.1 Actinophytocola sp.
CCCCTCGCAGCCTCGGTGACGCCATTCGTCGGCGTGCGGTGTCCAATGGTTCGCTCCGCAGGCTCCGCTCACGCCGCTCATGCCGCCCCCTCGCAGCCTCGGTGACGCCATTCGTCGGCGTGCGGTGTCCAATGGTTCGCTCCGCAGGCTCCGCTCACGCCGCTCATGCCGCCCCCTCGCAGCCTCGGTGACGCCATCCGTCGGCGTGCGGTGCCCAACGGTTCGCTCCGCAGGCTCCGCTCATGCCGTCCCCTCGGAGACTCGGTGACGCCATCCGTCGGCGTGACGCCCGATGGTTCGCCCCGCAGGCTCCGCTCACGGCTTGGGCCGCTTCAGGTAGGCCACCATCTGCTCGCCGGTCGGCCCGGGCAGCACGGTCACCAGCTCCCACCCGTCCTCGCCCCACTGGTCGAGGATCTGCTTGGTCGCGTGGATCAGCAGCGGCACCGTGGCGTACTCCCACTTGGTCATGGTGCGCCACCCTATCCCGGTACCGTGTGACGGGTGGAGGGATGGCGGCTGATAGCCGGCGCGCTGCTGGCCATGAGCGGAATCGTGCTCATGCTGCTCGTCATGGCGAAGGCACGCGAACGGCACGGCCGGGCCTCCGACGCGGCCATCGCCGGGGCCATCTCGTTCGTGGCCCTCGCGATCCTGGTGCTGCTCGTGCTCCTGGTGCTACCGGCCGTGGCCGTCTGGGTCGTCGTCGTGCTGGTCGGTGGCACGGTGACCGTGATGATGCTCGCTAGTTAGCCCTCTCGGTGAGCACACGGTGGATTGCTCCACATACCCTGAAATCGTGAGTACCCCCGTCGTCGGCTGGACCGAGCAGGTCGCCCGCGCGCGTCTTCACGTGGTCACCGGCAAGGGCGGGACCGGGAAGACCACCGTGGCCGCCGCGCTGGCGCTCGCCCTGGCCACGAACGGCCGGCGGGTGCTGCTGATCGAGGTCGAGGGCCGCCAGGGCATCGCCCAGATCTTCGACACCCAGCCGCTGCCCTACGAGGAGCGCCGGATCGCGTCGGCGCCCGGGGGCGGCGAGGTCCGCGCGCTGCACGTGGACGCCGAGGCCGCGCTGCTCGAGTACTTCACGATGTTCTACAACCTGGGCTTCGCCGGCCGGACGCTGCGGCGGATGGGCGCCATCGAGTTCGCGACCACGCTCGCGCCCGGCCTGCGGGACGTGCTGCTCACCGGCAAGGTCAAGGAGACGGTCGGCCGCACCGACAAGAACGGCCGGCACGTGTACGACGCGGTCGTGCTGGACGCCCCGCCGACGGGCCGGATCGTGAAGTTCCTCGACGTCACCAAGGCCATGGCGGAGCTGGCGAAGGTCGGCCCGATCAAGGGTCAGAGCGAGGGTGTGGTGCGGTTGCTGCACTCCGGCGACACCGCCGTCCACCTGGTGACGCTGCTGGAGGAGATGCCCGTCCGCGAGACCATCGAGGCGGTCGCGGAGCTGAACGGCGCCGACCTGCGGCCCGGTGCGGTGATCCTCAACCGGGTGCGCCCGCCGCGGCTGCCGGCCCGGTCCGTGACGCCGGCCGCGGGTGGCCGGGTCGACGCGTCCAGGGTGCGCAGCGGGCTCGAGGCGGCCGGGTTGGACCTGTCCAGCGCCGACCTGGACGGGCTGGTCGAGGAGACCGTCGAGCACGCCGTCCGCCAGCTCGCCGAGCAGCGGGCGCGCGAGCAGCTGAGCGAGATCGACCTGCCGGCGGTCGAGCTGCCCGACCTCACCCACGGCGTGGACACGGCGGCGCTGTACGAGCTGGCCGAGGTCATGGTCGAGCAGGGGGTTCGATGAGCGGGGCGCTGGCCTTCGACGGCCTGATCGACAACCCGGACATCCACGTCATCGTGTGCTGCGGCTCCGGTGGCGTCGGCAAGACGACCACGGCCGCCGCCCTCGCCGTGCGGGCCGCCGAGCGTGGTCGCAAGACAGTCGTACTGACCATCGACCCGGCGCGGCGCCTCGCACAGGCGCTCGGGCTGCGTGAGCTGGGCAACACGCCCAGGGAGGTCGAGGTCGAGGGCTTCGAGCCGGCCGGCCAGCTCTCGGCGATGATGCTGGACATGCGCCGCACCTTCGACGACATGGTGCTCGCGCACGCCGGGCCGAAGCGGGCGCAGGAGGTGCTCGCCAACCCGTTCTACAAGACGATCTCCACGTCGTTCTCCGGCACGCAGGAGTACATGGCGATGGAGAAGCTGGGGCAGCTCGTGAACGAGGGCACCTGGGACCTGATCATCGTCGACACCCCGCCCAGCCGGTCCGCACTGGACTTCCTGGACGCGCCGCAGCGCATGTCCTCGGCGCTGGACGGGCGCATGATCCGGCTGCTGTCGGCACCCGCGCGCGGCGGCGGCTGGGGCGTGCGGAAGGTCGTCGGCACCGGGATCATGCTGTTCGCGAAGGCCGTGTCCACGATCGTGGGCGGTCAGCTGCTGGCCGACGCGTCCGCGTTCGTGCAGGCCTTCGACTCGATGTTCGGCGGGTTCAAGCAGCGCGCCCGCAAGACCTACGAGCTGCTGCGGTCGTCCGGGACGTCGTTCGTGGTGGTGTCCTCGCCGGAGCCGGACGCGCTGCGGGAGGCCAGCTACTTCGTCGAGCGGCTGGAGTCGGAGTCGATGCCGCTGTCCGGGCTGGTGGTCAACCGGACGCACCCGGTGCTGGCGGGGTTGCCGGCCGCGAAGGCGACCGCCGCGGCCGACGGCCTGGAGACACGCGGTGACGCGCCACTGGCCACCGCGGTACTGCGCCTGCACGCGGACCGGGTGGCCGTGCACGAACGCGAACGCCGGCTGCTGGCCAGGTTCACCAAGGCGCACCCGAACGTGCCGTCGGTCAGCGTGCCGGCCATGCCGTCGGACGTGCACGACCTGTCCGGTCTGCGCACGATCGGCGAACGGCTGGCCGGCTCGCCCGCGTGAGCGGAGCTCGCGCAGCGAACCAGCCAGCACGCGACCGTCGACCGCCCGCTCGGAGCGGGCGAGTCGCGGTCGCACTAGCCGACGCGCACGTCCTCGTCGAGGTGTTGGCGCTTCGCCTCGGTCAGCAGCTCGTGCCACGACTCGACGTCCGGCCGGCGGCGCAGCAGAGCACGCCGCTCGCGCTCCGTCATGCCGCCCCAGACACCGAACTCGATGCGCCCGTCCAGCGCCTCGGCCAGGCACTCCGTGCGCACCGGGCACGCGACGCACACCAGCTTGGCCTTGCGCTGCTCCTTGCCGCGTACGAAGAGCCCGTCCGGATCCTCGTCCCGGCAGGCCGCGTTGACTCGCCAGTCTGAGAGTTCTGTTTTCTGCATAACCCCCGCCCCTACGTGTCGTCACGACTACCGTTGACCCCGGTTCCCCCCTTAGGTCCCGGGGCGCCGACGGCCGGCCGCTCTCGCGGTCGCCCTGCTCGGCTGTGTCGTCTGAGACGTTGACGGACTCTAGGGCCACCCGGTTCCCACCAGAACGACCGGGTGCACACCTGTTACGCAAAGTCAATAGAAATCAACCGTGCGGACTCGGCCAACGCGACACGTGTGCGGTGCGTCTTCATGTCGGGTGGAGATCCACCCACCTGGGGCTTGAAGGGATTACCTCGATTGGGTAAGCAACGGCCAAACGCGGTCCCGCGTACGCTGACTCCCGTGCGAGTCGGAGACGGTCTGCTGAAGATGTTCGGCCTCTGCCTCTTGGCCGGGGTGCTCGTGGCCGGGTTGCTGTTCCCGGTGTTCGGCGCGATGGGGGTGGCGTCCAACCAGGCGAGCGACACGATCGACAGTGTCTCCGCCGACCTGGTGACGACCGACCCACCGCTGGTCACGAAGATCACGGACTCGCAGGGCAACGTCATCGCGTTCCTCTACAGCCAGTACCGGGTCCCGGTGACGTCCAAGCAGATCTCGCCCGCCATGAAGGGCGCGGTCATCTCCATCGAGGACCGCCGGTTCTACGAGCACCACGGCGTGGACTGGAAGGGCACCGTCCGCGCCCTCATCAGCAACCAGAGCGGCGAGGACACCCAGGGCGGGTCGACGCTCACCCAGCAGTACGTCAAGAACTACCTGATCAACGTGGTCTACCGGGACAAGGTCGGCGTCGACGAGGACCCGGAGATGGAGCTCGGGCGGCAGCGCGCGCAGGAGTCGACCGTCACCCGCAAGCTGCGTGAGGCCCGGCTCGCCATCCAGATCGAGCAGAAGATGTCCAAGGAGGAGATCCTCACCGGATACCTCAACGTCGTCGAGTTCACCGACCGGATCTTCGGCGTCGGCGCGGCCGCGTGGGCGTACTTCCACACCACGCCGGACAAGTTGACCGTCACCCAGGCCGCGATGCTCGCCGGCATGGTCAACAACCCGAGCAGGTACAACCCGTGGAAGCGTCCCGAGGACACGCTGAAGCGGCGCAACCGGGTCATCGACACGATGGTCGACACGAACCGGCTGAAGAAGGAGGACGCGGACAAGTACAAGAAGGAGCCGCTCGGCGTCCTGCCGGACGGCCCGGACCGGCCCGCGGCCAACTGCGTCGGCGCCGGCCCGGAGTACGGCTTCTTCTGCCAGTACGTCGAGGACTACCTGATGAAGATCGGGATGTTCTCGATGGACCAGCTGTACTCCGGCGGCTACACGATCAAGACCACCTTCGACGCGCGGGCCACGCAGATCGCCAAGGCCGCCGTCGAGCACCAGGTCCCGAAGACCACCGAGGGCATCGCCAACACGATGGCGATCGTGCGGCCCGGCAAGGAGCGGCACGAGGTCGTCGCGCTGGTCGCCAACCGCGACTACGGCCTCAACGGCGCCGCGGGCCAGACCACGATCTCCTACCCGTACGGCGTGATGAACAAGTTCGGCGCCGGGTCGACGTACAAGATCTTCACCTCCGCCGCGTTCCTCGAGAAGGGCGGCGGCATCAACAACGTGATCGAGACGCCGTCCACGTTCACGTCGACCGTCTTCAGCGGCGGTGGCAAGAAGTGTCCGCGCACCGCCGCCCCCAACGACGGCGACACCCGCATGTACTGCCTGTCGAACGCCAGCAACGGCTACCCCGCCACCATGACGCTGCAGCAGGCGCTCGCCACCTCGCCGAACACGGGCTTCGTGCGGTTGGAGGAGCGGGTCGGCATGGACGCGGTCGTCAACATGGCCAACCGGCTGGGCCTGCGCGAGACGATGGCGACCAACATGTCCGGCCAGGTCCCCGACCCGAGCTCGCCGAAGCCGGAGATCAACGAGACCCAGACCCAGTTCTTCGGGCCCAAGGCCAACTACCCCGGCAACGCCTCGTTCACGCTGAGCCCGGCGCCGGTCTCACCGCTGGAGATGGCGAACGTGGGTGCGACCCTCATGAGCGGCGGCGTGTGGTGCCCGCCGACGCCGCTCGCGGAGGTGCTGGACCGCAACGGCAAGAAGCTCGACATCTCCAAGTACGAGGAGCCGTGCGAGCAGGTCGTCGAGGAACCGCTGGCCAACACGCTGGTGCAGGGCATGAGCAAGGACGACCAGGGCGGTGGCACGTCGTCGGGTGCGGCGCGCACGTTCAACTGGACCCGTCCGCTGGCGGGCAAGACCGGCACGACGCAGGAGTACAAGTCCGCGGCGTTCGTCGGCGCGACCCCGCAGCTGGCGGCCTCCACGATGGTCTTCAACGACGGTCCCAAGCCCCGACCGATCTGTGACGGCACCGCGTCCGGGGTGGCACCGCACCTGTGCGGCACCGGGACGATCTACGGTGGCCACGCGCCGGCACGGACGTGGTACGAGGCGATGGGGCAGATCCTCGACGGCCAACCCGCGTTGCCGCTGCCGCCGCCGGATCCGAAGTACGTCAACGGCGGTCAGGGCTCCAACGTGCTGGACGTGGTCGGCAGGACCCAGGCCGACGCCACGTCGACGCTGCAGAACGCGGGCTACCAGGTCGCGGTCAAGCAGGTGAACCGCGCCGAGCCCAAGGGCCAGGTCGTCAACCAGTCGCCGCGCGGCGCGGCCCTGCCCGGCGAGACGATCACGATCTACGTGAGCACCGGCTACGTGCCGCCCGCGCAGACCCAGCAGTCCACCCCGCCGCCGACCGGCGGGACACCACCCAGCGGCGGCGGAGGCGGCCCCGGAGGCGGCCCGGGCCCCGGCCCTGGGGGCGGCGGAGGCGGCCGCGGAGGCGGTTGATCGAAGGCCGGGCTCACCCGAGGGTGAGCCCGGCCGTTTTGTTCAGCTCCGCAGGCGGGACTTCACGGCGGCCGCGACCCGGCCGCCTTCCGCGCGACCGGCCACCTTGGTGTTCGCGGCCTTCATGACCTGGCCCATCTGGCGCGGGCCGGGCGCCTCACCGAGCTGCTCGGTGACCTCGGCGACGGCCTCGGCGACCAGCGTCGCCAGCTCGTCGTCGGCCAGCTGCTTCGGGAGGTAGTCGGTCAGCACCGCGGCCTCGTCGCGCTCGTTCTGCGCGGATTCGGCGCGCCCAGCACCCGCGAACGCCTCCGCGGCCTCCCGCCGCTTCTTCACCTCGCGGGTGAGAACCTTCTGCACCTCGGCGTCCGACAGCTCCCGGGCCTCGTCGCCGGCCACTTCCTCCGTGGTGATCGCCGTGAGGGCCATGCGCAACGCGGCCATGCGGGTCGTCTCCCGGGACTTGATCGCCGCGGCGAGGTCCGCCCGCAGCCGTGCCTTGAGGTCAGCCATGGAAGCGAACACTACTGGTCAGGGGGATTCACTTCACGGCGGTTTCGTGTCGTCGCACCGGGCCAACTACCCTCGGGAACGTGGGTAACTTGGTACGCAACATCGGCCGCGCGGCACTGGGCGCCACGGCCGTCGGCACCGCCACCGTCGCGTACGCGGCAGGCATCGAACGCAGGCACTGGACCCTGCGCGAGGCGACACTGCCCGTGCTGGCGGAAGGCGCGCGACCGCTGCGGGTCCTGCACATCTCCGACATCCACATGACGCCGAACCAGACGTCCAAGCAGCGGTGGGTGTCGTCCCTGGCCGAGCTGAACCCCGACTTCGTGGTGAACACCGGCGACAACCTGGCACACCAGAACGCGGTCCCGGCGGTCCTGCGCGCGCTGGGGCCGCTGCTCGACGTGCCGGGCGCGTTCGTGTTCGGCAGCAACGACTACTACGCGCCGCGCCCCAAGAACCCCGTGCGGTACCTGATCAAGAGCCACAAGCGCTTCCACGGCATCCCCCTGCCCTGGCGCGACCTGCGCGCCGCCCTCGTCGAACGCGGCTGGCACGACCTGACCCACGTCCGCCGCCTGCTGACCATCAACGGCCAGACCATCGCGGTGGCCGGCGTGGACGACCCGCACCTGCGACGCGACCGCTACTCCGACATCGCGGGCAAGCCAGACCGCACGGCGACGCTCCGCCTCGGCGTGACCCACTCCCCCGAACCACGGGTACTGGACTCCTTCGCGGAGGACGGCTACGACCTGGTCATGGCGGGCCACACCCACGGCGGTCAGCTACGCGTACCGGGCTATGGAGCCATCGTGACGAACTGCCAGCTGGACCGCACCCGAGCCCGCGGCGCCTCGCGCTGGGGCGCGCACATGTGGCTCCACGTGTCCGCCGGCCTGGGCACATCCCCATACGCACCGGTGCGGTTCGCCTGCCCGCCCGAGGCCAGCCTACTGACCCTCATACCCCGCCCGACCAGCGACAATGCCCCCGAGGAAGCCAGAGACAGTGCCCGCTTCGGAGCCGATGCGGACGTCAGCTAGACTTCCTCCTGCAACACCGGGGTGTGGCGCAGCTTGGTAGCGCGCTTCGTTCGGGACGAAGAAGTCGCAGGTTCAAATCCTGTCACCCCGACGGACGACTGGGCGACGTGTGCTCACGGAGAGCGTGAGCCATTGTCGTCCGTTGTTATGTTGGGGGGCCGAGCCCCCCAAGCCCCCCACGGTGCGGATGTTGCTGATCCAGCGTGGTTTCTTTGGGCGGTTGCTTCGTCTTCGACGATTGCTTTGGCTTGGGCGATCGCTTCGTCTTCGATGTGTCTTGGCGAAGAGTCGTGGCGCAGATTCTCGTACCCCTGCGGGGTGCCGGCCGGTGGCGTGGTTTCCTTGGGCTGAATCGGTGTGTGTTCTTTGGGTGGTTGCTTCGTCTTCGGCGGTTGCTTCGTCTTTGATGTGTCTTGGGCTAAGAGCGTGGGGCTGATCCTCGCATCCCCTACGGGGTGCTCGTTCGTGGGTCGTTTTTTGGGTTGATTCAGCTTGGTTTCTTTTGTTGATTGCTTCGCCTTGGCGTACCTGGGTTTTCTACTCGACACACTTTGGCAGGGTGGCTCACCTTGGGGTGCTTGTTGGAGTTATTCAGTCAGGGCTTGGGTGCCTATTACTGTTGCTAGGGCTAGGCGGTTGGCGTCTTCGGTGGCTGGTTCGGCTGTGTAGATCATGAGGCGTAGGTCGTCTGTGGTGGCTATCAGGGTGTCGCAGTCCAGGGTTATGTGGCCTATTATTGGGTGGTTTATTGTTTTGCGTCTTGATGGGTTTTGTTGGCGGGGTTCGGGGGTGGCGGATTCCCATAGCTTTGTGAACCTTGGGCTTTGTGTTGTCAGGTCGCTGATCAGTTTGCGGAGGGTGCGGTCCGCGGGGTAGCGGGCGGCGGTCAGGCGCAGGTCGGCTACCAGGCCCGCCTCCAGGGCGGCTTGTTCTTCTCGGGTGTGGACGGTGCGGGTGCCGGGGCCGGCCAGGTTGCGCCAGATCGCGTTGCGTTCGATTCCTCGCCATGCCGTTGTTTCGCCCATCAGTGCGTTGTACGGGGCGTTGGCGACCAGCAGCGTCCAGGTCGCGTCGTACACGGCTACCGGGGTGTTCGCCAGGCGGTCCAGTAGGCGTTGCACGCTCGGGGGACGCGGGACGGGACCACGTCGCGGCCGGGGGTGGCGTGGCCGGCCAGGCGGTACAGCAGGTCGCGTTCCGCGTCGGGGAGGCGTAGGGCTCTGGCCAGGGCCTCCACCACCTGCGCCGACGGTGCGGTCGCCCTTCCCTGTTCGAGGCGGGTCAGGTAGTCCGCCGAGATGCCGGCCAGGGCGGACAGCTCCTCACGCCTCAGGCCGGTCGCTCGGCGGCGTCCTCCCGCCGGTATGCCGACCGTCTCGGGTGTTACTCGGTCGCGCCAGTGGCGCACCATTCGGCCGAACTCCCATTGCTCCACGGCTCCAGTGTGCGCTC
Source organism: Actinophytocola sp. (assembly GCF_045807065.1). GTDB lineage: Bacteria > Actinomycetota > Actinomycetes > Mycobacteriales > Pseudonocardiaceae > Actinophytocola. The sequence continues at coordinate 9,179 of NZ_JBJMIE010000503.1, forward strand.
GGGCGCCGCCGGTGTCCTGGGTCTGGCAGTCCTACGAAAACGGACGGGTGACGGGTGTCGACCTCAGCCACCGACGCGAGCGCCCGCCGACTGGTGGGTGGGTTTTCCGGAAATCGCTGGGGCAGCGCATTCGAGGGATTTCTTCCTTCTTCTGTAACGCAGGGTGGTGGTTCCGCGAGTTCGTTTGTTGGCGGTGTTCCTTCGAACGGGGAGGTTTTTATGCGGCGTTGGCTTTCGGCTGTGGTGGGGGTTGGGATGGCGCTCGTCGCGGCGCCCTCGGTTGCTCTTGCCGCGCCGCCCGATCCCAGTAGTGTCGCTGTCAGCGCTACCGCGCTCGCTCCCGGCCAGACATTCACCGTCTCCGTGGATCTCTTCAACCCCACCGACTTCACGGTCGTCAGTGCCAAGGCTCAGCTTCGGACGCTCGAGGTGCCGGCGGTCGACCTCTTCGATCTCGTGGCCTGCACCGGCACCACGGTCGACTGTTTTCCTCTCGGCTCCAGTTTTCGCGGGCCTGTCGGGGATCTCGGGCCCGGGCAGGAGCGGACCGTGGTCTTCACCTTCCGGGTGAAGGACACCGTGGCGGCCGGTAACTACACGCTCGAGCACACGTTGGTCGGGGACAACTTCGCGTTCGCCCCGGCGACGGGACCCGTGCTGACCATCGCGCCCCGGGCCGCGGATCTCGCGGTCTCCCTCGACGCCTCGTCTCGCGGTCTGTTGACCTCGCAGGTCACCTACACCGTCGCGGTCACCAACCACGGGCCCGGCGGCGCCTCCTCGGCGCGTGTCTCCGGGACCTACGTGGCCGGCTTCTCCTGGGCGGGCGGGCACGGGTGTGTGCGGACGACCGGCCGGAACGTCCAGTGCGACTTCTCGGCGATCCCCGTCGGCGGTACGGCGTCGGCCAGCTTCTCCGTGGATGCCGGGTTGCTGGCGCTCGGGTCCTTCTCCACGTCCGTCTCGCGAACCAGCAGTACGCCTTCCGATCCCAACAGTGGTAACGACAGCGCCAGCCGCTCCTGTACGGCGCTCACCGGGCTGATCGTGCGGTGCTGACGGGTCGGCACCAGGTCAGGCCCCGGTCGCGGAGTGGCGCGGCCGGGGCCTGACCGTTCGTCGGATGCCGCAAGTGGCGTGCTCGGGCGCGCCGACATGAGGCAGGATCACAGTGTGAGCAACCACCCGCCCGCCGAGGTCCCCGACACCCTGTTCGCCGACGCCGATGCCGAGTCGCGGTGGCGGGCGCGGTTCACCGCGGCCCGTGTCTCTCTGCCCCACTGGGCTCGGGACGCCCCTGACCGCAACATCTACATCTCCAACGCGAGCGGCGTGTTCGAGATCTACGCCTGGGACCGCGCCACCGACACCCACCGCCAGGTCACCGACCGGCCCAACGGCACGTACAACGGCGTCATCAGCCCGGACGGCGAGGCCATCTGGTGGTTCAGGGACTCCGACGGCGACGAGTTCGGCAACTGGGTCGCCGAGCCCTTCGCCGGGCGGCCGCACGACGACGAGCCCGCGCCGGCCATGCCCGCCAGCGTGCCCGGCTACCCCGCCGGGCTGGGGCTCGGGCGCTCGGTCACCGCCCTCGGGGTGTCCAACGACGACGGGACGACCGTCTACGTCGCCAAGGGTGGCGCGCCGGCCGAGGTGATCTACCAGGACGAGCACGACGGCGGGGTCGCCGCGCTGTCGCGGGACGAGACGCTCGTCGCCATCGAGCACTCCGAGCACGGGGACAACCGGCACCCCGCGCTGCGGGTGCTGACGCTGACCGGGGAGAAGGTCGCGGAGAAGTGGGACGGCGAGGGCAAGGGGCTCGACGCCGTCGGGTTCAGCCCGGTCGCCGGCGACCAGCGGCTGCTCGTCCAGCACGAGCGCCGCGGCCGGGAGGAGCTGCTGGTCTGGGACGTCACCGCGGACACCGAGACCGAGCTGACGATCGACCTGCCCGGTGAGCTGACCGCCGACTGGTACCCGGACGGGTCGGCGCTGGTGGTGGTGCACACGCACGAGGCCCGCAACACCGTGTACCGCTTCGACCTGGGCGACCAGGGCCTGACGAAGCTGAACACGCCGCCCGGCACCATCGGCTCGGTCGACGTGCGGCCCGACCACACCGTCGAGTACTCCTGGTCCAACGCGGCGCGCCCCGGCGTCGTGCGGGCACTGCACACCGACGGCACCGAACGGGTGCTGCTCGAGCCGCCCGGTCACAAGGCGCCACCGTCGGTGGAGCTGCAGGACGTCTTCGTGCCGAGCGAGGGCGGGCAGGTGCACGCCCTCTACGCCCGCCCGGCCGGCGCGCCCGACGGCCCGCTGCCGACGATCTTCTCCCTGCACGGCGGCCCGCACTCGCAGGACGAGGACCGGTTCTCCGCCTACCGCGCCGTCTGGCTGGACGCCGGCTTCGCGATCATGCACGTCAACTACCGCGGCTCCTCCGGCTACGGCTCGCAGTGGCGGGACGCCATCGAGGGCCGGCCCGGGCTCACCGAGCTGGCCGACGTGGCCGCGGTGCATTCCTGGGCCGTGGACAAGGGCCTCGCCGACCCGGCGAAGTGCGTGGTCAACGGGGCGTCCTGGGGCGGGTACCTGTCGCTGCTCGCGCTCGGCACACAGCCGCAGCTGTGGGCCGCGGGAGTGGCGGGAGTGCCCGTCGCGGACTACCTCGCCGCCTACGAGGACGAGATGGAGCCGCTGCGTGCGTTCGACCGGGCGCTCTTCGGTGGGTCACCCGACGAGCTGAGGGACCGCTACGTCGAGTGCTCGCCCATCACCTACGTGGACCGCGTCCGCGTGCCGGTGCTGGTGGTGGCCGGGGAGAACGACCCGCGCTGCCCGATCCGCCAGATCGAGAACTACCTCGCCCGCCTGGCGGACCGGGACAGCCCGTACGAGGTGTACCGGTACGACGCGGGTCACGGCTCACTGGTGGTGGCCGAGACGATCAAGCAGACGGCCATCGAGGTGCACTTCGTCCGCCGGCACCTCGGCCTATAGCAGGCGCTCAGAAGCCGCCGGAGGTCTGGAGCCGCTGCGCGAACCGCACCATGTTGCCCGACGGGTCGCGGAACGCGCAGTCACGCTTGGCGTAGCCCTGGTCGATCGGCTCCTGGAGCACCTCGGCGCCGGCGGCGCGGACCTCCTCGAACGTCTTGTCCACGTCGTCGGTCCAGAAGATGAGGCTGCCGAGGGAGCCCTTGGCCAGCAGGGCTTCCAGCGGCTCGCGGTCGGCCTCCGGCACGACCGGCGGCCCGATCGCGAGCAGGCCGACCTCGATGTCCGGCTGCGCGGCCGGGCCGACGGTCATCCAGCGCATCCGGTCCATGGTCGCGTCGGCGCGTACCTCGAGGCCGAGCACGTCGCGGTAGAACGTGAGTGCGGCGTCCTGGTCGTGCACGTAGAGGAACGTGTGCGAAAGCGTGAGATCCATGCCGCGAACCCTAGGAAGGCGGCGCGGCGACTGCTTCTCGAATCCTGCTCGGCCGGGTCAGTTGTCGTGCGTGGCAGGGCGGCACGACCGCGGCCGCGTCGTGCGTGCGGGCCTGGTAGGCGCTCGGGGGTTCCCCGACCAGCTCGGTGAAGCGGGTGCTGAACGAGCCGAGCGAGGTGCAGCCCACCGCCATGCAGACCTCGGTCACCGAGAGGTCGCCCCTGCGCAGCAACGCCTTGGCCCGTTCGATGCGCCGCGTCATGAGGTAGCCGTACGGCGTTTCCCCATACGCGGCGCGGAACTGGCGGGCGAAGTGCGAGGGCGACATCAGTGCGGCGCGTGCCATGGCCGGCACGTCGAGCGGACGCGCGTACTCGCGGTCCATCAGGTCACGGGTGCGGCGCAGGTGCGCGAGGTCCTCCGGCTTCACGCCCGGTGATGTTAGGCCGTCTGGGCCTGCCACATCCAGTGCTGCTTCTCCAGCTCGCTGGCGATCTCGATCAGCAGGTCCTGGGTGACCAGGTCCGTCTTGTCGGTCTCGTCGATGCGCTTGCGGCGGCGCTTGATCACCTCGCCGAGGATCTCGACGATCTTGGCCACGGTGGCCTCGGCGGACTGCCAGCTGTCGGGGTACTCCGGCACGCCGGAGCTCTCGACCACGGTCTTCGCCTTGCCGTTCGGTGAGATGCCGATGGCGTTGGCGCGCTCGGCGACGTTGTCGGTGAACTCGCGGGCGGCGCTGACCAGCTCGTCGAGCTGGAGGTGGGCGCTGCGGAAGTTCGAGCCGACCACGTTCCAGTGCGCCTGCTTGGCGACGAGGGAGAGGTCGATGAGGTCGACGAGGGTCGCCTGGAGGACGGCACCCGTGGCCTCGCGCTCGGCATCGCCGAGGGGGCTACTGATGGGAGACTTTGTCACTTCAACCTCCTTGGTGCACCTGAGAACAACCCGCCGGTTACCCAACGGGATTCCTGGTCACACCCGGGATGTGGCGAACTCCACGACCTGTAGCCCGATGGTACGAAGACTGGCCGCGACCTGGTCGTCGGAGCAGTCGCCGTCCGCGCCGAACCGCACGTCGGCGGAGTTCACGGCCGCGCCGAGCGGGGTCGGCCAGCCGCGCAGCGCGTGCACGATCGAGCGCAGCGACGTGAGCGTGTTGACCGCGGCCTGCCAGCCCTGTGCGGCGGCCACGCAGCCGACGGCCCGGCCGTCGAGGTAGGGCCTGCCGTCCTCGCGGAGGTCCTCCACGTAGTCGAGGGCGTTCTTGACCAGGCCGGAGATCGTGCCGTGGTAGCCGGGCGAGACGAGGACGACGCCGTCGGCGTTGCGCAGCTCCTCGACCAGCCGGTAGGCGGCGGGGCTCCGCTCCGGCACGGCCGGGTCGTAGAAGGGTAGGACCAGGTCGGCGCCGGTGATGACGGTCGTCTTCGCGCCGGCGCGTTCCGCTCCGTCGAGCGCGATGCGAAGGGCGCGCTCGGACTGCGAATCCGTGCGCAACGAACCACCGATGCCCACCACGTTCACCGCCACCCCCCGATCATCCCTCATTCTGGGCGGGGGCGGCTCAACAACAGGGCCAGCTGTTCGGCGTAGTGCTCGACCAGCTCCGGCGTGATGGCCCGGACGCCGAACAGGCCGCGCGCGAGCTGCGGGTACACGGTGAGGGCGTTCGCCGCGCTCAGTGCGACGAGGTGCAGCGCGGCCGGGTCCACCCGGTCGTCGATCTCGCCGGCGAGCTGGCGGGCGCGGATCTGCTCGACCTCGTGCTGGAGTCGCGCGTCGCGTTCCCGCGCCTCCTCCTCGTCGAGGTCCTCGCCGGTGTCGGCCAGCCCCTCCCAGGCGAGCATGCGGCTGCCCTGCTTCAGGTCGACGCTCGCCCGCACGTAGTGCTTGATCATCTCGGCGGGGTCCATGTCGTCGGGGAACTCGCTCGCCTCGTACGAGCGCCACTGCCGGCCGATCTCCCGGTACAGGCCCTCCTTGCCGTCGAAGTAGTACGCGATGAGCTGCTGGTTCACGCCCGCGCGCGCGGCGATCTCGGACACCCGGGCACCGGTGAAGCCCTTGGCGGCGAACTCCTCGATCGCCGCCTCGAGGATCTTCGCCTTCGTGCGCTCCGGGTCGCGCTGCCGCTCGTGCGGGGCGGGCGCCCGGCGGCCCTTGGACGTCGTCATGGCCGTCATTCTGCCACCTGCGTTAATCATATGACTGTTTGACAAGTTCATGTGTACACATGACACTCACACCCATGGAACAAGAAGAGCCCTACCGCAGGCGCTGGGCCGCACTGGCCCTGCTGCTGACCGCGGTGTTCATGGACATGGTCGACAACCAGATCGTCACGATCGCCCTGCCGACGATCCAGCGCGACCTCGGCGCCTCGACCTCGGCGCTGCAGTGGACGGCCACCGGTTACACGCTGGCGTTCGCACTCACGCTGATCACGGGTGGCAAGCTCGGTGACCGCTTCGGCCATCGGGCGCTGTTCGCCCTGGGCACGGCCGGGTTCGGGCTGGCGTCACTGGCGGCGGGCTGCGCGGTGAACGTCACGATGCTGCTGGTGACCCGGGCCGCGCAGGGCGTGTTCGCCGGCCTGATGGTGCCGCAGGTGCTGTCGTTCATCCACGCCGAGTTCCCGCGGTCCGAGCAGGGCCGGGCGATGGGTTTCTTCGGCATGACGTTCCCGATCGGCGGCCTCGCCGGCCCGCTGCTCGGCGGCCTGCTCACCCAGGCCGACCTGTTCGGCTGGCACTGGCGCACCATCTTCTTCGTCAACGTGCCGATCGCGCTCGCGGCCGCCGTCGGCGCGTTGCTGGTCATGCCCGCGCGCCGAGGCGCGCGTGCCGGCGCGGACGTCATCGGCGTGCTGATCCTGGCGGCCGCGCTGCTGGCGGTGCTCTACCCGCTGGTGCAGGGGCGCGAGCTGGGCTGGCCGGCCTGGACGTTCGTGCTGATGGTGGCCGCGCTGCCGCTGCTCGGGCTGTTCGCGGCCTGGGAGCGGCGGGCGCGGTCGCCGCTGATCCGGCTCGGGCTGTTCCGCAACCGGGCCGTGTCGGTCGGTCTGCTCGTCATGCTGGTCTTCTACTGCGGCATGGGCGCGTTCTTCGTGCTCACGCTGTACCTGCAGGACGGGCTGGGGTACTCGCCGCTGAAGACCGCGCTGACCATGCTGCCGGCGACGGTCGGCATCGTGGTGGGCAACGGTCTCGGCATGCCACTCGCACGCCGGTTGGGCCGCCGGTTGCCCATGCTCGGCCTGGCGCTGTTGCTGGCCGGAACAGCGCTGATGATCGTCGTCACCGGGCCCGACCTGACGCCGTGGCGGATGGTGGTGCCGGTCGTGCTGTTCGGCGCGGGGCTCGGGCTGGGGGCGTCGTCGCTGATGATGATCACGATCGGCGGGGTCGGCGCGGCCGACGCCGGCATGGTGTCCGGGGTGCTGAACACGGTGGTGCAGCTCGGCGCGGCCGCGGGGCCGGCGACCATCGGCACGGCGTTCTTCGACAGCCTGGACGGCGGCTACGCCGGCGCCACCCGGACCAGCCTGTGGCTCGGCCTCGCCGTGTTCGGCGTGGCGTTGCTGGCGTGCTTCCTGCTGCCCCGGGGGGAACGCGTGCCGGCCGACGACCGGTCAGCGATCGGCCTGGCCGGCTAGCGGAGCCAGGAGAGGCGCGGTCAGCTCACCGAACGCGCCTCTCCTGGCAGGCGGTGTCAGCCCATGCTCTTCGCGCCGTCGAGGGACTCGCGGATGATGTCGGCGTGGCCGGCGTGCTGGGCGGTCTCGGCGATGATGTGCATCAGCACGAGACGGGCCGACCAGCGCGCGCCCGGCTCGAACCACGGCGCCTTCGGCAGGGGGTGGCTGACGCCCAGGTCGGGCAGGGTGGCGACCAGCTCGTCGGTACGGCGCGCCACCTCGGCGTACTCGGCGAGCACGCCGGCCAACGTCTCGTCCGGCAGCAGGCGGAACTCGTCGGTCCGCTTGGCGAAGTCCTCCTCGGTCATGCTGCTGAAGTCCTTCATGGCCACTGTGCCGTCCACGATGAAGTCCGCCCAGCCCCGCTCGGCCGCGGTCACGTGCTTGACCAGGCCGCCGAGGCACAGCTCGCTGGCCGTCGTCCGCGTCCTGGCCTGCTCGTCGGTGAGGTCGCGGGTGGTGAAGCGCAGGAAGTGCCGGGCCTGGGCCAGCATCGCCAGCAGGTCCGCGCGCTCGCCGGTGACCGCTTCGTGCTGGGGGATGGTGCTGGTCATCGTGTTGTTCCTTCCGGTCGTTCTCGCTGTTGGGACCAGGTTATGACCCATAGCGGCCAGTTCCTGACCTGAATTGCGGAAGAATCTGAAGTGTGGCGAACACCAGCACGAGGACGTTGCGACTGCTGTCCCTGCTCCAGACCCACCGGTACTGGCCGGGCGCCGAGCTGGCCGACCGGCTCAGCGTCTCGGTCCGCACCCTGCGCCGGGACGTGGACCGGCTGCGTGAGCTGGGCTATCCCGTGGAGGCGCAGCGCGGTGTCGACGGCGGCTACCAGCTTGCCGCGGGCGCGGCACTGCCGCCGCTGATGGTCGACGACGAGGAGGCCGTCGCGTTGGCCGTGGGGCTGCAGGCCGCCGCGCAGGTGGAGGGCATCGGCGAGGCCTCGGTGCGGATCCTGACCAAGGTGGTGCAGGTGATGCCGGCCCGGCTGCGCCGCAGGGTCGAGGCGATTCGCGCGATGACCGTGCCCGGCGGCTGGGGCGGCCCGGCCGCTACGGGGCCCGACCCGGACGTGCTCACCACCATCGCGCTGCACTGCCGGGACAGCGAACGCCTCCGTTTCTCCTACGTCGCCGCCGGTGGGGAGCGCACCGAGCGGGAGGTCGAACCGCACCGGCTCGTCCGCTTCGGCAGCCGCTGGTACCTGGTGGCCTACGACCTCACGCGGCACGACTGGCGCAGCTTCCGCCTCGACCGGCTCACGGAACCGCGCGGCACGGGCACCCGGTTCCGCCCGCGCGAGCTGCCCACCGGCGACGCCGGCGAGTTCGTCCGCACCGCCATGGTCACCGTGCCCCGCCCCTACCGGGTCGAGGTGCTGGTCGACGCTCCGGCCACGGACGTGCGGGAGCGGATCGGCCGGTGGTGCGCGGTCGAGGAGGTCGACGCCGGGCGCTGCCGGGTGCGCATGACCGCCGACTCCCTCGACTGGCCGGCCATGGCGCTGGGCGTGGTGGACGCCGACTTCCAGGTCCTCGACCCGCCGGAGCTGCTCGAGAAAGTCCGTGGCTGGGGCGCGCGGTTCAACCGCGCATGACCACTGCCGTTTTCGCACGTCGAGGGGCGACGGGCCGGTGGTGAGTGGGTAGCCTCCACTCGTAGGTCGACCGGGGAGGCGTTACATGTCGACGCTGATGGGCAGGGTCCCGCTGTCGGTTCAGGGCTTCACCCTGCACGCCGTGTTCGCGCTGCCGCAGCCCCTGCGCCGCGTGCTGGCCGGGCCACCCGTCAACCGGGACGGGCTGGAGCTGGCGCTCGACGCGCAGCTGCTGCTCCGCATGATGGCGCTCACCGGCTCGGACCTCACCCCGGGCGACCCGGCGGAGGCCCGCGCCAACCTCGAGGTGGCCAGCACGCTGCTCCCCACGGGCGGGCTGTCCGGGGTGCGTGGCCGAGACCTGGACATCCCATCGGACGACGGCCCGATCCCGGCGCGCCTCTTCGAGCCGGTCAACCTGCCCGCCGGGTCCCCGCTGTTGGTCTACTTCCACGGCGGTGGCTGGGTCATCGGCAGCATCGACAGCCACGATGGCATCTGCCGCTACCTCGCCCGCAACGCCCAGGTGCGGGTCCTCTCCGTCGGGTACCGGCTGGCGCCGGAGCACCGCTTCCCCGCCGCCGCCGACGACGCCATCACCGCGTTCCGGTTCGCCGCGCGCAACGCCGAGGCGCTCGGGGCCGACCCGTCCGCGATCGCGGTCGGCGGGGACAGCGCTGGCGGCAACCTGGCCACGTCCGTCTGCCTGCAGGCGCTGGAGAAGGGGCCGCGGCCCGTGTTCCAGCTGCTCTTCTACCCCGCGACCGACGCGACGACGCGCCGCCGGTCACGGGACGTCTTCGCCGACGGGTTCTTCCTCACCGACGACGACATGACCTGGTTCCTCGACCACTACTGCCCGGACGTCGCCCAGCGGCACGACCCGCGGCTGTCGGTGCTGCTCGCCGAGGACCTGCGGGGGCTGCCGCCCGCGTACGTGGCCACGGCGGGCTTCGACCCGCTGCGGGACGAGGGCAACGCGTTCGCCGACCGGCTGCGGGAGGCGGGCGTGCCCGTGGTGAAGCGCCAGCACGACGACCTCATCCACGGCTTCGTCAGTTTCCTGACCATCGGGACGCGTTTCCGGGAGGCGGTCGCCGAGGCGGCCGGCGCACTGCGGACCGGACTCGCTCTGCGGTCCCGCGCCAACGTCGTGGACATCTTCCGGCCGACGGCCTGAGCCGCTCAGCCGCCCGTGCAGTTCGGGCAGAGGCCCCAGAACACCACTTCCGCCTCGTCGACCAGGAAACCGGCGGTCGTGCCCGGCTCCAGGCAGGGCGCATCGCCGATCACGCAGTCGACGTCCTCGGTCCGTCCGCAGCGCCGGCAGACCAGGTGGTGGTGGTTGTCCCGCGTGCGGGTCTCGTACCTGGCCGGATGACCGGCCGGCTCGATCCGGCGGAGCAGCCCGGTCTGGGTGCAGGCGTGCAGGACGTCGTAGATGGCCTGCGTGGAGACGGAGCCGAGGCGCCTGCGCACCCCGTCGGCCACCTGCTCCGCGGTGGCGTGCGGGTGGCCGACCAGCCAGTCGAGCGTGGCGAGGCGGGGTGCGGTCACCCGCAACCCGACTGCGCGCAGCTGCTCGGCCGATCCGGCCCGCTGGTCACTCATGCTCCTTACACCACAGCACCACTGATGGAATCGGTCAAGAAAGCTCGCCCTGTCGGTGGCTGGTGTTAAACCGGTTGCCACAGGCCGGGCAGAGAGGTCACATCGAGCCATGCAGCTGTACCGCCAGGTTCTGGCGCTGCCGGGGATGCGCACCCTGCTGGTGCTCGTCTTCTTCGCGCGCCTGCCGAGCACCGCGGCCGGGATGATCCTCACCCTGCACGTGGCGGTGGCGATGGGGCGCGGCTACGGCGCGGCGGGCACGGTCGGCGCGGCGGCGACGGTCGGCATCGCGCTGGGGGCGCCGCTCATGGGGCGCGTGATCGACCGGTACGGCCTGCGCAGGATGATCGTGATCACCTCGGCCGGCGAGGCCACGTTCTGGCTGGTCGCGCGGTTCCTGCCGTACCCGCTGCTGCTGGTGTGCGCGTTCGTCGGCGGGATCCTGGTGCTGCCGGCCATGTCGATCGGCCGCCAGGCGATCGCCGCGCTGGTCCCGGAGGACCTGCGGCGCTCGGCCTACTCGATGGACACGGTGTCGACCGAGATGTCGTTCATGCTGGGTCCGGCGGCCGCGGTGTTGGTCTCCACGCAGTTCTCGACGCGGACGGCCATGCTGGCGATGGCGGTCGGGCTCGTGCTGGTCGGTGTCCTGCTGTACGTGGTGAACCCGGCGGTGCGCAGCGCGGCCGAGGCCGCCGCGGCCACCCGGGTGGCGCGCCGTGCGTGGCTGACGCCGCGCATGGTCAGCGTGCTGTTCGTCGGGGCGGGCGCGGTGTTCGTGCTCGGCGGCACCGAGGTCGCGATCGTGGCACACGTGCAGCGGACCGGCGACCTCGGCTGGACCGGTGTGGTGGTCGCGGTGTGGGCGGCCGGGTCCGGGGTGGGCGGGCTGGTGTACGGGGCGCTGCGCCGGTCGGTCCCGCAGCTGGTCCTGATGACGTGCCTCGGCGTGCTGACCATCCCGGTCGGGTTGGCGGGCGACTGGTGGATGCTGATGCTGGCCCTGATCCCGGCCGCGGCCCTGTGCGCCCCCACGGTCGCCGCGACGGCGGAGGAGGTGGCCCGACTGGCCCCGCCGGCGGTCCGCGGCCTCGCGACGGGACTGCAGTCGTCGGCGTTCACGCTCGGCCAGGCGGCGGGCGCACCCGCGGTGGGGTTCGTGGTGGACCACGCCGCACCCGCGTGGGGCTTCGCCCTGGCCGGCGTCGGCGGCCTCCTGGTGGCGGCCGTGGCCGGCCTGCTGTCCGCGCGCCGCGGCGAACTGGCCGAGGTGCCCGCCTGACCGTCAACTCTCGTCGAGGAAGGCCGCCATCGCACTGGTCAGCTCTCGGCTCGTGAACGCGGTGAAGTGGTTGCCCGGCACGCGGGTGAACCGCGCGTCGGGCAGTGCCGCGGCCAGGTCCTCGGCGGAGGCGTGGGCGGTGTCCTGGTCGCCGACCGCCACCAGGGTGGGGGTGGTGATCCCGTGCAACGCCTCCGCCGGTGTCGCGACGTGCGTGTCCAGGACGTTGCGGAGCGCCTGGGGGTCGCCGCCGGTCTCGGTGACCCAGTGGGCCAGCTGCTCGTCGGCGGGGTCGACCGCTTCGCCGTCGGCCAGGGCGGTCAGGACTCGGCGGTAGCCGCTGCCGCGGGTGGTCGCGCTCCTGAGCGCGTCCAGGCCCTGTCCCGCCACGATCGCGCGGGCCGGGCGGGCGCCGCGGACCAGCATGCGCAGCACGACCCGGGCGCCCAGCGAGTAGCCGCCGAGGTCGTAGCCGCCGTCCGACAGGCCGAGGTGGTCGACCAGTGCCAGGCCGTCGTCCGCCAGGGCGTCGGGCGGGTAGGCGGCCGGGTCGTGCGGGCGGGCGCTCCGCCCGTGACCGCGCAGGTCCGGGAGGATCACGCGCCGGCCGCGGTCGGCGAACGCGGCCGCCGCGCCGTGGTCGAGCCACTGCCGTCCGCTGCCCAGGAAGCCGTGGAGCAGGACGAGCGGGCGGCCGGCACCCAGCTCCTGATAGGACAGTGCCAGGCCGTCCCGTCCGTGGTGTTCGGGCATCCTCAGAGGATAGTTCTGCGCAGCCGGACGTACTCCGTGCCGGCGGGGCCGGGGCGGGTGTGGCCGTCAGCGCGCCAGCCGTGGCTCTCGTAGAACGCCTGGGCGCGGTCGTTGCGGGACCACACCTCCACCACACCGACGGTGATGCCGCCGGCGCGCCAGGCGCCCATGCACGCCTCGTGCAGTGCGCTGCCGATGCCCCTGCGCCAGTGGTCGGGGCGCACGTGGATCTGGTACAGCTCGCCCACCCACGGGCCGAGCCATTCCTGCGGCGGGCCGACGAGCGCCATGCCGACGATCTCCCCGTCGACCTCCGCGCACCACAGGTTGCGGTCGAAGCGCGTCGGCATGTCCCCGTAGATCCCCCGCAGCTGTGCCGCTCTTCGGTCGAGGGTCTCGACGTCCACGTGCCCGTTGTAGTACGCGTTGCGGCCCTCGATGTGCACCTCGGCGACAGCGGCGCCGTCCGCGCGTTCGGCGAGTCGGATGTTCATGCCTGTTGAGACGGCGGACGCAGCCGAAGGTTCGGTGGACTTGTCGGTCCGACCGCACGGGTTGCCGGCACGGGCTGGTCCGCCCAGCTGACGACCGTGTTCCGACCCGCCCGCTTCGCCCGGTACATGGCGGTGTCGGCGCCGTGCACCAGGCTGTCGACCGTGGTGCCCGCGTCCGGGTAGCTCGCCACGCCGACCGACGCCGACAGGTTCCTGATCACGTGCGAGGTGTCGTCGATGCCGACCGCCACCTCGAGGTCCCCGACCGCGAGCCGGATCCGTTCGGCCACGTCCCGCGCGCCGAGGTCGCCGATGTCGGGCAGCAGCACCGCGAACTCCTCGCCGCCCCACCGGCCGACCGAGTCGTAGGCACGCAGCTGCCGGGTGACCGTCTCCGCGACCTTCCGCAGCACGGCGTCGCCCGCCACGTGGCCGTAGGTGTCGTTGACCCGCTTGAACCGGTCGAGGTCGACCATCAGCACGGCGAACGAGCCCTGCGTGCGCACCAGCTCGTTGGCCACGCGGACGCGCCACTCCTCCGCGGTGAGCAGGCCGGTCTTGGAGTCCTGGGCCGCCTTCTCCTCCAGCTGCCGCATGAGGATGTTGCGGTGCAGCACGACGACCGGCAGCA
>NZ_JBJMIE010000504.1:0-7152 GCF_045807065.1 Actinophytocola sp.
CAAAAGACGGACAACTCACCGTCGACGAACAGGCCTACAACGCCATCCACGGCGCCCTGCGCTGCCTCGGCGAACGCGCCAACTCCCTACTCAAAACCACCTACAAGAACCTCCGCCGCTACCGCGGCTGCCCTTGGCGCCTCGGCGACATCACAGCCGCTGCCCTGATCCTGCTCCACCACGAACACAGCCGAACCACATAACCAAACAAAAGTTGATCACACACAGCCACCGGACGTTACGCGGAAAGGCTCACTGGCACGTCGCTGGTCGACCGCCTGTAGAAGCGCAGGGAACTCACCGCTTTGTAGGAAGCGTGGCGACATCACCATCACGAAGACGTATGGCTGGATCTCCTCGGTGAGTCGCCAGAAATCTGCCCACAAGCTGTTGCGGGGATCGTGATCTCGCGGGCCTTGCCAACCGGAGAACCCCTGGGTGGGTGGGGCGCCGATGAGAACGTCGGCGTAGCCGATCGAGTACGGCGTGATCTGACGGATATCGGTGAGGTGCACTTCGACATCCCCGAAGTTCGCGGCGTAGGTTGCCGCGGAGGCGACATTGACATCGAGACCAACGATGGGGCGGAAGCCCTCCTGGTGAAACCCTAGGGTCATCCCGCCGCTGCCAGCGAATACGTCGATCACTGTCGGCTCACTGCCGGTGGTTCCCGTCGAGCGGGCGAAGTTTGATCGAGTACGCCGCGATCGCCGACGTCGCGCTGTAGTCGGAGCTGTTTTTGGCGCCGAGGGTTCCGGTTCGCGCGTCTCAATGTTTAGTGTCAGTTGCTGCTGGGTCGCTCGCGCGTGTTCTAGGGATCCGGCAGCCGCTCCGGAGACGTCCTCCGTGCCCCCGCTGCCGATTCCCGAGGTTGATGTTGATGCAGCGGCGGCCTTTGCGTCGCGAGCAACGAGCGACATACGGCCCACAGCGATGGGTGTGTCCGGACCGTCGCCGTGGTAGGTGGCAATCAGCAGAGTGCCGGCTGGTTCCGCACAAAGCGCGTGGTCCGCTGCCCGCAGGCCGAGGTCGGCCAGGAGGTTGTATTCGCCGGATTCTAGGTCGGTGCGCCCTACTGTGACACCATCATCGACTGTAACGACGGTACCGTCGCCGAGGCTGACCAGCCCTGTCGGACGAGACTGCGCGGAGCGTTGTCGGCGGCTCTGGTCGGTACCGACGGTGGTGATCAGTAGTTCGGGGCCGATCGTCACCAGGTCTTTCTCGTTGACCCAGGCGGACGCGGTGGCTGTCTCTGCCGGGTACTGCAGGTCGTACCGGTACTCGTCGCCGAGGGCCTCACCGAGCTGGCTGATCGACGCGCCGAGTCGGGCCTCCACGTCGCCGCCGGCAAATGCCCATATGGATCCGTCCGGGTGCGGTGCGAGGCTGGTGGCGCCGAAGAACCCTCCGCCGACCACGGTCACCTTGTTGTCGGCGAATCGCCCGATGCCGTTGCAACGGGTGAACAGGACCGTCTCGTCGGGCAGCGTGACGGCGTTGCGATGGCATCGTGATACCGGAGCGGCCCAGCGCGCGGCCCTGGTCGCGACATCGACGGCGAGGATGCCTTGGTCTGTGGTGACCAGGACATGGCCTCGATGGTCGACTCCGACACCCAGTTGATGGGAACTCGGCAAGGTGAACAGCACGTCTGCTGTGAGCGCAGGACTCGCCCCCTTCGTCAAGCCGGCCGGCATCGATTCAGGCGTCCCGAAGGCGACGCTCGGTGGCTCCTCGCCTGAGCCGATCAAGGTCAGCAGTGGTACATACGGGTTGCCCTCGTATGACGCCTGATCGAGGAGGAGTTCGATCAGCTCCTTGGGTGGCACCAGGCCGCTGAGCATCGCTTCGACGTGTGTGTCGTCCATCAGCAGGACCTGTAGCTGCTCACCATCCGCGACGTCAGCCAGCGCCTCCGCGGTGTAACCACCCATTGAGATGAAGATCCCGCCGGTGCCGGCGTAGCGCTGGCGGACTCGTTTCTGGAGTTTGGCGATGTATCCTGTATCCGCTCGCCGGTTCTCCCACTTGGCCTCGACGATGAACCGGTCGTCACCCAGTGCGAACACAACGTCCGCTTCCCCCTTAGCACGCACCCCTGATCTCGCGCGAAGGCCCCAGCAGTCAAACATGTTCGCGAGCAAGTCGTTGAAGGCCTGGCCTCGCGATTGGGGCGTATAGTCCTGCAACCGCCGCAGCCGGCCGTACTCGGCGATCAGGTTCTGCAGCCGCGGTCCGTTGTGCACTGCGACATTGTGCCGGACAGCTCCTCGGTCCCGGTGCTCCGGCCGGTCCGGGTCCCGGTGCCCGCACCCGTCCTCGACCTCGGCGCCCGCCGTCCGCTGGACGGCGAGGGCAGGGTGCGGACGTGGGGTTACAACGGCAGCGGTGAGCTGGGCATCGGCCGCGCTCGCAGCAGCCGCCACGGCCGTGATCGGCCGGTGCACCCCCGACCAGCCGATTCACGTGTGGCCGTTGATCAACATGCTGACCCGCAGGTAACTGCTCGCGCCAGCGGCTGGGCAGCGTCCTCGCCCTGACCCGACCCCCGCACCCTGCGCGCGTTCGACGTCGACCCACGCGAATCGCGAGGATATTTTCGGTGCGGCAGATCCGCACGCTGCCGCTTGTTCGTCATGATGACCATGACCGCGTCACCATGCGGACGATCGCGCCACCGTGATGACGAACCACAGCGAGCACTGTCCGATTCGCCCGATCTTCGTCCTATCCTGAATGACGCCGTCATGGGCATCGCGAATGACGAAACGGGTGGGCTGCCTCCAGCCGCGACTCAGCAGGATGCGCGGCGCGATGAGCCCGGCAGCCCCACATGGCGTGGACGGGCATCACAGCTACCGCCCTGCGGTGAGCCACATCCCACCACTGGCGAGGAGCGGCCCCACTGTTGTTCCTGACGGGCTTCACACTGGCCGTAGCCCTACATCACGTGGGACAGCACCACCGCGATATGGATCTATGTGATTCTCGGCGCAATCAGGCTCGGTGTCGTCCTCGCGGCAGCGACCGTGCTGCAACCGGCAGTTCCAGCGCCCACAATCACACCAACTCCCCTTGCCGTCCTCGGCCTGACCGACACGGGTGGCTCACAACGCGACGATGGCCAGCACGAGCCCGGACACCATAACCAGCCCGGACAGCACCGACCAGAAAAGTTGTGTGCTGCCGGTGAGCCTTCTGGTCCAGCGATAGAGACGGCTCGCCTGATGCTGTTGGTCCGATTCGTCGAGCAGGGCGGTGATAGTGATCCCGTCCGCGAGGAACTCGTCGTCGAGTGCGGCACGAATCCGGACTGTTCGCTTCCTGTTCCGCTCGTACAGTTCGGTGTAGGAGGCGGCGAAGGCCAACCCAAGCAGCCCAACGACCACCATCGCCAGGCAAAGGGGAAGGTCCTTCCCGCTGATCTGCCCGTCGTTGGCGATCACCGCAACAAGGACCGACGCGACGACGATCATGAAGTTTACCACGTTGGAACGCAACGTCTCTGCGTGCCGCGCATGCGTCCGAAGATCGGAGTACATGCCCCACAACAGGTCCCTACGAGCCTTAGCTTCGTCAGACAACTCGCCAGCCATGGCACCCTTTCTTCACTTGTATCCCCGCAACGGTTCAGTCGATCATTCCTGAAGTCTAAGTTCTCGGATAGCGGACTACTGGAGGTTCAGGAGGCGGCATGGGCCAGCTCCACGACCGGGAGGTCTGGGCAGAGCGCTTGAAGTCACCAGGTCTCGTGGCAGCGCTCGAAGCCTGGGTGAAACGGAAGCCATTCGACCTCCACCAACGCGGATGGTTCGCGGACGGCCGCAGCAGGAGGCCTGTCGCGCGCGTGCTGCACGCCTCCCCTGATGACACGGACCAGTTCGTCCTCAAGTTCTTCGATGACTCCGACGAGAAAAGGGCCGCGAACATCCAGCAGGCCTGGCTCAACGCCCACGAGGAATTCCGAAAACACCTGGCCGAGGTAAAAGAAGACACGATCATGCTCGGCGACTGGTCCGCAGTTTTCTTATGCATCGCCGGCGGAAATCTTAACGCCCTCCAACCACTCACAGACCTCTACGCTAAGTCCGAGTTAGCCGAATATTGTGGCACTGTCACCGCCTCGGTCTCGCGCACGTGGAACCGTAATCGCTTTCCACGAGAGACCAGACTGCTATCCGATGTCCTCAAAGAAATCATGGACAGGCGGTACGACGCCGCTTTCGACTGGGCCAGAAGGTCCGGCGTCCCGCTCGGGATCGCACCGGCAGTCTGCGACGCGACGGCTGGCCAGACACATTGCCGAACCCATTCACCTTGCTCACGAGCGCCGACACGTTGGTAGTCGAGGACCTCTTCGTTGGCAAGGCACACGGCGACCTCAGCGGCCGCAACATCCTCATTCCAACGAAACCTGCCATCAAGGCTGATTCATATGTGCTCATCGACTGCGACCGCTACTCGGAGCGGGCACCCCGAACACGTGATCCCATGCATCTCCTGGTCGCCCTAGTACTGCAACGGCACTCGCGTGAGTCGTAGTGGATTATGTCCGGCGTGGTTGTGGATCTCGTTGTTGGCGAGTTGGACCGGGTTCATACGCGGATCGCGGGCAGGTTCACCCGGTCAGAGCCCCGTGCTCGAGCACGGGAGTATGTGTCTGGGCTGGTCGCGGGGCTGGAACGGAAGAACGGTTGGACGCTGGCCGAGCAGGCTGGTGAGGTGTCCCCGGACGGGATGCAGCGGTTGCTGCGGCGAGCGGACTGGGATGTCGAGGGTGTCCGCGACGACGTGCGGGACTACGCGGTCGAGCATCTCGGTGATTGCGACGGAGTGCTGATCGTCGATGACACAGGGGTTCCTGAAGAAGGGTGTGCGGTCGGCGGGAGTGCAGCGGCAGTACTCGGGGACGACGGGACGGATCGAGAACTGTCAGGTCGGTACTTTCCTGGCCTATGCGTCGGCGCGGGGGCATGCGCTGATCGACCGTGAGCTGTATCTGCCCGAACCATGGATCGCTGATCGAGACCGGTGCCGCGCGGCGGGGATCCCGGACGAGGTGAAGTTCGCGACCAAGCCGCGGCAGGCGATGACGATGCTGGCGCGGGTGTTCGACGCGGGTGTGCCGTTCGGGTGGGTGACCGCGGATGAGGCGTATGGGCAGGCCAAGTACCTGCGGTTGTGGCTGGAAGACCACGACGCCGCGCACGTGCTGTCGACCAAGGTCAACGACACTTTGATCACGACCGCAGGTGAGGAAGTCAGGGCAGACGTGCTGATCGCCGGGCTACCGGCGCGGGCGTGGCGGCGACTGTCGGTCGGCGCCGGCGCGCACGGGCCACGCGAGTACGACTGGGCCCGGCTCCCGATCCGGATCGGGTGGCGGCCGGGGCGCGGGCACTGGCTCCTCGCCCGGCGCTCGATCACCAAACCCGCCGAGGTCGCCTACTACGTCCGCTACGGACCTCGCCGATCGGGGTTGCATGACCTGGCCTGGATCGCCGGATCCCGGTGGCGGATCGAGGAATGCTTCCAGCAGGCCAAGAACGAAGCCGGGCTCGACCACTACCAGGTCCGCACCTAGCGGGCCTGGTATGCCCACATCACCCTCGCGATGCTCGCCCACGCCTGGCTGGCCGTGTCCCGCTCCCTTGCCACAAAAGGGGAACCAGTGCAGGCAAGCCAGACATGATCGCTTTCACGTTACCGGAGATCCGCCGCCTGCTGACCAAGCTCGTTCTACGGATCGTCGACACAGCCGAACACGTCTGGGCCTGGTCGAACTGGCGCAGCCGACGACAACACCAAGCCCGACTCAGCCACTACAAACGACGCGGCTACCCACTCACCTGAGTGCCGTTGCAGTACTAGTCCTGGACCGGTTCGACCGTTATGGCCAGGAGACCCGGTGGGAGATCGCCAAGGTGCTCGTAGATCCGCATACCCCCGACCTTCCACCAGATCTCCACCATTTGCGGCGGCTCAGCAGCACTATCCGCACCGAATCAGCGCCGGAAGCCCACAAGGGGTTGGGCAACTTGTGGGATCAGCAATGCTTGCTAGCACTCGTCGGTGTCGGACTCGTACACTTGGGCCGGCAACTTTACACCAAAAACGAGCAAGACGCGAAAGAATGGTGCCTATACCTGGCAGCGCTCGCCACAGATTCATATCTCCGAACCAGCTCGCGGGAGCGTGTCGCAGTAGTGTCAACGCCCGCCCCAGACGTGGTGCGTGGCGGGAGCGGAATCGAGACGCTGGTAGATCGACAGGACGAGGTGCACGGTCTGCTGACGCGACTCACCAGCGGCCCGGGGGGCGTCATCGTGCTGTGCGGAACACGCGGCGTGGGCAAGTCGAAGCTGGTGGATGCCGTCCTCAACGAACTGGCCATGATGGCCACCGCGCCGCAAGTCCACCGGCACGACGTCAACGCGATCGTTCACCTGGACGTGAGAACGTTTCGTCGACTGGGTGACAGGTGATCCTGAGCCTGCGACGGCTCCCTGGCAGCAGGGTTCCTCACTTGTGCGGCTGGAAACAGCGCTGCGACGACTCGGAGGCTCCCGCGTGGCCGTTTCCATCGACTCCGCCGAGAACCTGTTAGATCCGGATACCGGGAAAGTGACTGACCCCGATCTCGACGAGGCGCTCGAAATGCTCGCGACGGAACCAGGGCACCGTGTCACCGTGCTCCTGGTGTCACATCAGGAGCCGGAGTCTCCCGCTGATGGGATATGGCCCACTGCGGAGACACCCAGACACGTCGGCGAGCTATCTCTCGAGGAGTTCCTGCCATACCTCGCGACTTTGGACCGCCATGGCCGGACAGATCCGGCCGGCCTACCCGAGGGGTCCCGCGTCGGGCTCTATAAGAGTTCCTAACAAAGTCGTGCGACGTGTCGCCAGGTGATGATGCAGGTGGCCAGGCCGAGGAATGCCTTATGGATGTCGTCGCGGCGTTCCCAACGGATACGTAGGCGTTTCATGCCGTGGTACCAGGCCACGGTGCGCTCAACCACCCACCTGACCTTGCCCAGACCGGAACCGTGGGGCTGACCACGGCGGGCAATCCGTGGGCGGATGCCTTTGGCACGCACCTTCTTGCGGTACTTGTCGTGATCGTAGGCACGGTCGCCGTACAACTCG
>NZ_JBJMIE010000505.1:0-4521 GCF_045807065.1 Actinophytocola sp.
GGCGGAGGCTCGCGGGTCAAGGGTGACGGCCGCCAGGCCGTCATCGGGCGAAGCCCGACGCCGAAGGCGCCCTTGACGCGTGAGTCGCCGCCCGTACAATCCCGCCACCACCACCGAACACTTAGGACGCAGCGCGCACCACCAAACCCCACGGGACCCGCGGACGCTGCGCGCATCACCGAACCCACCAAACCCCGAGGCCGCAGCGCGCACCACCGCCCACCAAACCCGGAGACCGCAGCGCACACCATCGAACCCGCGAAACACCTCAGGACGCGCCCAACCAACCACCGAGCCCGTCGAGCCCGCCGAGCACGGAGGACGAGGGCACCGAGCCCGCCAAACGCACCGAAGACACGGCACGCACTACCGAGAGACGCGGCACCCGACCGCACATACAGCACAAAGGCCCCGCGAGACCTCTCCCACGCCCCCCATCTGGCCACTAAGCCTCCACGCGCGCGGATCCGATGATAGTTTCCGACCGTGCCTACCCCGGTTCCGTTCACGGACAACGTGCGCGACCTGTCCAACTACGACGGGTATCAGTTCGAGTTCCACTGCGAGCGCTGCGGCAACGGTTTCCGCTCCGCGTACGTGCGCGACAAGATGGAGATGGGCCGCGGCGCGTTGCGCGCGGTGGGTTCCTTCTTCGGCGGCAAGCTCCAGGATCTGAGCCACTCCGCGGACCAGTGGCGCTACGACCGCGCGACGAACTCGCCGGCCAAGGACAAGGCGCTGGCCGCCGCGGTCCAGGAGATCGCTCCGAGCTTCCGCCAGTGCCGCGGCTGCGGTGACTGGATGTGCGCGGCCCAGTGCTGGAACGACGAGATCGGCCAGTGCCTGCGCTGCTCGCCGAGCGTCGCGGAGGAGATCTCCCGCGCCCAGGCGGAGGCCCAGCGCCGCCAGATCTGGGACAAGGCGGGCGAGGCGAACTGGACCGGCGACCTCGACCTGGCCACCCGCGCGAAGCTGAACTGCCCGTCGTGCGGCAGCAAGGTCGACGGCGGCAAGTTCTGCTCGTCCTGCGGCTCGCCCCTCGCGGTGGTCGCCAACTGCGGCGGCTGCGGCTCGACGGCGAACAAGCCGGGTGCGGTCTTCTGCTCGGACTGCGGCTCGCGCCTGTAGGCCCGCTTAACGCACCGTGAAGCAACTGTCGCTGGTGCCCGCCGCCGCGGACCCCGATCCTGGCGCCATGGAGATCGTTCCCGACACCAAGGACTGGACCTGGGTACTCGACCGCCCTTGCCCGGAGTGCGGCCTGGCCACCAGCACCATCGACCGCGACGACATCCCGGGCCTGCTGCGGGCGAACGCGGCCGCCTGGCGGGAGGTCCTCGCGCGGCCGGACGCCAGGGCCCGCCCGAATCCGACCACCTGGTCACCACTGGAGTACGCGGCCTACGTCCGCGACGTCTGCCGCGTCTACACCGAGCGCCTGCACCTCATGCTCACCCAGGACGCCCCGCACTACCCGAACTGGGACCAGGACGCCACCGCCGTCGAGGACCGCTACGCCGAGCAGGACCCGGTCACGGTGGCGAGGGAGCTGTCAGCCGCGGCGGAGCACCTGGCCACCCGCTTCACCGAGGTGACCGGCGACCAGTGGCTCCGCCGCGGCACCAGGAGTGACGGCGCCCACTTCACGGTGGACACCTTCGCCCGCTACTTCATCCACGACCCGATTCACCACCTGCACGACGCCGCCGGCGCCACGTCGCCCACCGGAACGTCCAGCTGAACAACTACGCGCGCCCGTCGAGCTGGACGTCGTGCGCCGCAGCGGGGGAGAGGGGGCGCCGGCCTCCGGGCACGGCGCTTGACGTAACCTGGGTGCAGCACGGTCGATGTGTTCCGCGCACTGCCCGTGACCAGGGACGACGTTGCCAGCAAGGCTGTCCCCCGAGCCGGGAACAGAGACGACCGGCGGCGCGTTGAACCGTAGGCCGACCCCGGTTTTGACCGCTTCCGGGGCGCCAGGTATCTTGGGAACTCGCGCCCGGCCTATGTCGGGTCGATCCGCGTGCCTGTGCGCGGAGTCCGTGCCAACGGACACCTCGCAGTAACCGCGGAGTTCCTTCCGAGCCTCGTAGGGATGATTCAATCCCGCGCGAGCGTTACTGGGAAGGGCGACACGCCCGACCTCGTGATACGGCGGGGGCGCCAACAACAAGGCAATAGCAGCAGTACACCAGGAGAAAGCCGGTCCATGCCCACGATCCAGCAGCTGGTCCGTAAGGGCCGCCAGGACAAGGTCGCCAAGCAGAAGACTGCGGCCCTCAAGGGGAGCCCGCAGCGGCGTGGCGTGTGCACCCGCGTGTACACCACCACCCCCAAGAAGCCGAACTCCGCGCTGCGCAAGGTCGCACGCGTCAAGCTGACCAGCGGCATCGAGGTCACGGCCTACATTCCGGGCGAGGGCCACAACCTGCAGGAGCACTCGATGGTGCTCGTGCGTGGCGGCCGTGTGAAGGACCTTCCTGGTGTTCGCTACAAGATCATCCGTGGGTCGCTGGACACGCAGGGCGTGAAGAACCGCAAGCAGGCCCGCAGCCGCTACGGTGCGAAGAAGGAGAAGGCCTGATGCCTCGCAAGGGACCCGCCGCCAAGCGACCGCTGATCACCGACCCGGTCTACAGCTCACCGCTGGTCACGCAGCTGATCAACAAGGTGCTCCGGGACGGCAAGCGTTCGGTCGCGGAGAAGATCGTGTACCAGGCGCTCGAAGGTGCCCGCGACAAGACCGGCACCGACCCGGTGGTCACGCTCAAGCGTGCGCTCGACAACGTCAAGCCGACCATCGAGGTGAAGAGCCGCCGCGTCGGTGGTGCCACCTACCAGGTGCCGATCGAGGTCAAGCCGGGCCGCTCCACGACGCTGGCGCTGCGCTGGCTGGTGACCTTCTCCCGCGCACGGCGCGAGAAGACCATGACCGAGCGGCTCATGAACGAGCTGCTCGACGCGAGCAACGGCCTCGGGGCGAGCGTGAAGCGCCGCGAGGACACGCACAAGATGGCGGAGTCCAACAAGGCCTTCGCCCACTACCGCTGGTGACGACAGGCGTCCGAACAGACCGCTCAGGTCGTACCAACGCTGATTGATATAGACAGGGGAAGAGACCCGTGGCACAGGACGTGCTGACCGACTTGGCCAAGGTGCGCAACATCGGCATCATGGCCCACATCGACGCGGGCAAGACCACGACGACCGAGCGGATCCTGTTCTACACCGGGATCAACTACAAGATCGGCGAGGTGCACGACGGCGCCGCGACGATGGACTGGATGGAGCAGGAGCAGGAGCGCGGCATCACGATCACGTCGGCCGCGACGACCTGCTTCTGGAAGGACCACCAGATCAACCTGATCGACACGCCGGGACACGTCGACTTCACCGTCGAGGTGGAGCGGAACCTGCGCGTGCTCGACGGTGCGGTCGCGGTCTTCGACGGCAAGGAAGGTGTCGAGCCGCAGTCCGAGCAGGTCTGGCGGCAGGCGACCAAGTACGACGTCCCGCGCATCTGCTTCGTCAACAAGATGGACAAGCTGGGTGCGGACTTCTACTTCACCATCCGGACCATCTCCGAGCGTCTCGGTGCGAAGCCCCTGCCTCTCCAGCTGCCCATCGGCGCGGAGAGCGACTTCATCGGTGTCATCGACCTGGTGAACATGCGCGCGCTCACGTGGCGTGGCGAGGTCCAGAAGGGCGAGGACTACGCGGTCGAGGAGATCCCGGCCGACCTGGTCGAGCGGGCCAACGAGTACCGCGAGCAGCTGATCGAGGCGGTCGCCGAGACCGACGACGAGCTCATGGAGCTCTACCTCGGCGGCGAGGAGCTCACCGTCGAGCAGATCAAGCAGGGCGTCCGCACGATCGTTCGGGAAGGCACGGCCTACCCGGTGCTGTGCGGCTCGGCGTTCAAGAACAAGGGCGTCCAGCCCATGCTCGACGCGGTGATCGACTACCTGCCCGCGCCGACGGACCTCCCGCCGGTCGAGGGCACGCTGCAGGACGGCGAGACGCCGGCCTTCCGCAAGCCACGCACCGACGAGCCGTTCGCGGCGCTGGCCTTCAAGATCGCCGTGCACCCGTTCTTCGGCAAGCTGACCTACATCCGGGTCTACTCCGGCAAGGTGGCCAGCGGCGCCCAGGTCATCAACTCGACCAAGGACCGCAAGGAGCGCATCGGGAAGATCTTCCAGATGCACGCCAACAAGGAGAACCCGGTCGGCGAGGCCATGGCGGGTCACATCTACGCGGTGATCGGCCTGAAGGACACCACCACCGGTGAGACCCTGTGCGACCCGGCGAACCCCATCGTCCTCGAGTCGATGACGTTCCCGGAGCCGGTCATCCAGGTGGCCATCGAGCCGAAGACCAAGGCCGACCAGGAGAAGCTGTCGACCGCGATCCAGAAGCTCGCCGAGGAGGACCCGACCTTCCGGGTCAACCAGGACGAGGAGACGGGTCAGACGATCATCGCCGGCATGGGCGAGCTCCACCTGGACATCCTGGTGGACC
>NZ_JBJMIE010000506.1:0-15448 GCF_045807065.1 Actinophytocola sp.
CGACCTCGGCACGCTCGTGGCCGGCGAGCTGCACGTCGCGGGCCGCGTGAAGGACCTGATCATCCTCGGCGGCCGCAACCACCACCCGCACGACGTCGAGGCGGCCGCGGCCGCGGACCACCGCGTGCGGCTCGGCGCCGCGTTCCAGGTGGACGACCGGGTGGTGCTCGTGCTGGAGGTCAACCCGTGGTCCAGCGTGGACGGTCTGGAGGACGCGGTGCGTTGGGCCGTGCGCACCGCCTGCGAGCTGGAGCCGACCGAGGTCGTGCTCGTCCGCCCCCACTCGATCCCCCGGACCTCCAGCGGCAAGATCCGCCGCGCCGAGACGAGGACGCGTTACCTCGCCGGGCGGCTCAAGGTCGTCACCGCCACGACCGCGCGCGCGGCCGCGCCCCCGATCGCCGCGCCCGGCACCCGCGCCGCCACCGACAACCAGCTGCGGCTCCAGTCCTTCGACCAGCTGCACCCGGAGGACCGGTCCAACACGCTGTCCTGCGCGGTGCGACTGAACCGGAGGTTCACCGACGCCGAACCGCACGCGGCCGTCAGCGCGGCGGTCGCCCGGCACGCCGCCCTGCGCACGACCATCCGCGACGGCGTCCAGGTCGTGCACGACGAGCCGCGGTTCGGGTGGGACAGTCTGGAACTGGCCGACGAGACGGCCAGCCGCGACTTCCTCACCGTGGTCACGTACCGGCCGTTCGACCTCGCCGAGGGACCGCTCGTACGGGCCGCGACCGTCCACACCCCGACCGGCACGACGCTGCTGCTGGCCTGCCACCACGCGATCGCCGACTACGCGTCGCTGCGGATCGTGCTCGCCGACGTCCTCGCGGAACTGCTGGGCGACAAGGGTTCCGCGCTCGGCGCCGGGCCGACGACCGCGCTCGGCTGGACCGCCGAGCAGGCGAGGGAGACGCCGGAGAAGGAGGCGAAGCTGGCGCGGCTGGCGGCGCGCTGGCGCCCGCACCGTGACCAGGTGCTGTTCCCCTCGGCCCCCGCGGCGCGCCGGAGGAACCCGGCCGCCACCGTGGACTTCGCCGTCGACGCCGGCGCCCTGTACGACCACTGCAAGGAACGCGGCTTCACCCCGTTCGTCACGCTCGCCGCCGCGTACCTGCGGGCACTGCACCGCGTCACCGGCTCCCCCACGGTCACCGTGGCGACGCCGCACCACGGCCGCGCGGACACCCGGTTCGCCGGCGTGGTCGGCCACCTGGTCAACCTATTGCCGCTGCTCGGGGACTTCACCGGCGGCGACGACCTCCCGGCACTGGAGGCGCGCACGTGGCGCGGACTGCGGGACGCGCTCGCCTGCGCGGACGTGCCGTTCCCGCGCCTGGTGCGTGCCCTGTCCCCCGCGCGGCACGGCCAGAACCCGTTGCTCCAGGCCGTGATCACGTTCCAGCAGTCCGCCGGCGGCCGGCTCGGCGACGGGTTCCCCATCCCCTGGAACGGCGCGCGCGCCACCGTGTCCGGTGTGGACATCGAGGTCGTGGACGTGCCGCCCCGGGACGCGGCGTTCGCCCTGAGCCTCCACGGCGCCCGCGACGACGACCGGCTCGTGTTCCGCCTGGTGTACCAAAGGAACCTGGTCGGCGAGGCGACGGCACGCCGGGTCGCTGACGAGTTCCGGCTCGCCCTCGCCGAGGCGGTGCGGCCGGCCGCGCCGGCGGCGGTGATCACGTCCACCGACCTCACCGAGCGGATACCGGACGTTGTGCCGGCGCTCCTGGTGGACGAGCCGGTCGTGTTCCGCGAGCCGCGTGCCGACCGCGTTGAGCTGAGCGCGGTCGACCAGCTCCCGACCGACCACGACGGGAAGGTGGCCACGGAGCGGCTGCCCGCACCCACCGTGGCGAACTGCCCGCGGGCCGTCGGGAGCGACCCGGGCACGGGCACGGAGGTCCGGCTCCTGTGCGGTTTGTTCGAGGAGGTGCTGGGCGCGACCGGGATCCGGCCGGACGACTCGTTCTTCTCGGTCGGCGGCGACTCGGTCATCGCGCTGCGGTTGCGGGCGACGGCGCTGGCGCACGGCATCGCGGTGGATCTGAGCGACCTGTACACGTTGCAGACGCCCCGCGCGCTCGCCGCCCGCCTGGACCTGCCCGCCGGCACCACGACGACCGAGGTACCCGCGCCGCTGACCCCGTTCGCGCTGGTCACCCCAGCGGATCGCGCGGCGACGCGCTGAGCGCGGTGGTGCTGATCCCGCGCTCAGCGCCGGCGGTGCCGCCATCTCGTCGAGCCGAGTAGCCCGGTGCGCGGCTCGACCCGGCCGAGGACGGCCGCGGTCAGGTCCGGCGACGGCGGCTCGTCGTCCCAGCCGCCGGTCAGCGCGGACGCGGCCACGTACCAGTCCTGGCAGGACCGGCAGTCCTCGAAGTGCTCGTCCGGCGCGGCCGGTTCCGCCTCTCCGTCGAGTCTGGCCGAGAGAGCCTCACGGCACGTGTCGCAGTCCACGGTTCTATTGTCGCGACACGCGGGCGTTCAGTTCCCGACACGCGCCGTCAACTTTCCGGCACGTAGAGGCAGAACGGGTGGCCGGCCGGGTCGAGACACACCCGAACATGTTCCTGCGGCTGGAACCCCGCGACCTCGGCCCCTTCCTCGACCGCGTGCGCCAGCTCCGCCCGCAGGTCGTCCACGGCGATGTCCAGGTGCGCCATCATCAGCTGCGCGTCCGCCGCGGCGGGCCACGCCGGCCGCCGGTACAGCTTCTCCGTCTGGAACGACAACCGGGCCGTGCCGCCGGGCTCCCGCAGCGTCACCCAGTCCGGCGAGTCGTCCACGGTCTCCCAGCCGAGCAGCCGCCGGTAGAAGTCCGCCAGCTCGCGGGCGTCGGGCGCGTCCAGCACCGTGGCGGTGTAGCTCATCGTCATGCCAGGAGTGGTTGACCCCCGCGCCTCCCGCCAAACCAGCCGGGTCGAGGAAAATGCGTGCCCCGCAAACTTGCGGACCACGCAAGTTGCGGTATGGTTGGGGTGTGAGCGGGTTGCGGGAGCGCAAGAAGCAGCAGACGCAGGAGGCGTTGAGCTGGGCCGCGCTCCGCCTGTCCGTCGAGCGGGGGTTCGGCCAGGTGCTGGTCGAGGACATCGCCGCCGCGGCCGGGGTCTCGCCGCGCACGTTCAACAACTACTTCTCCAGCAAGGCGGAGGCCATCGCCTGGCGGAACCTCAACCGGGGCCGCCAGGTGGCCGACCACATCCGGGAGCGGCCGCGCGACGAGCCGCTCTGGGAGACGGTGACCGAGGCACTCCTCACCCGGTACGGCGCCGGAGAACCCGACAAGGGCTGGACCGCGGGGGTCCGGCTCATGCTCACCGACCCGGCGTTGCTGGGCGAGTACCTGAAGGCCAACGCGGACGCGGAGCAGGAGTGGGCGGCCGCCATCGCCGAGCGGACCGGCAGCCGGCCCACCGACCTGTACCCGCGACTGGTCGCGGCGGCGATGGGGGCGGCCCACCGGGTCGCCATCGACCAGTGGCTCCGCGCCGACCCACCGGTGTCACTCGCGGTTCTCCTGCGGGACGCCCTGCGGCAGCTCGCCGCCGGACTTCCGGAACCCACGGCCCGGTAGGGCATTCCACCACCAGCCAGCACCGCGCGGTCGCCGTGCGGTGGCGTAGAAAGGCGTCCTCATGTCCGACGATATGTCCGACGATGTCGTCATCATCGGCGGCGGCCCCAACGGCCTGCTGCTCGCCGTCGAGCTGGCTCTGGCCGGCGTCCGCCCGACGGTCCTGGAACAGTACGCGGAACGACCCTCGATCCTGAAGGCGAACGGGCTCGTCGGGCGGGTCGTGCGGGCCATGGACTACCGCGGCCTGCTCGAGCGGCTCGGCGGCGGGCCGAGGCCGGTTCGCATGCCCGGCTTCCAGTTCGGCGCCGTGCCGCTCGAACTGTCCGATCTGGACGATCACGAACTCTACGCGTTACCGATTCCCCAGCTGCGGCTGGAGAAGATCCTCGCGGAACGTGCCGCCGAGCTGGGCGTGACCATCCACAAGGGACACACCTTGCTCTCGGTCGCACAGGACGACGAGCACGTGACGGCGGAGGTCGACGGCCCACGAGGGAAGTACACGCTGACCACCCGATACCTCGTCGGCGCGGACGGCGGTCGCAGCACCGTGCGCAAGCAGCTCGGCATCGACTTCCCGGGGATCACCGACGACACGTTCGTCGGCCGGTCGGGACAGGTCGCCATCGCCGCGCCGGTGGCGACCGGGGACGGCGTGCTGGAGGTGCCGGGCCTGGGCCGGCTGCGACCCCAGACCTTCACGCGCACGGACACTGGGTTGTTCGCGTTCGGCAACTTCCAGCCGGGCCGCTACCGCGTGTCCGTGCTCGAGTGGGGTCAGGAACCGCTGCCGGACAACGAGGACATGCCACTCGAGGAGCTGCGTGCCGCCGCCAAACGGGTACTCGGCGCCGACCTGCCGATGAGCGAGCCGGCCGACGCCCCGGCCGGTCTGCGCAGGCTCACCGGCATCAACTCCCGCCAGGCGGCGCACTACCGCCGTGGCCGGGTGTTCCTGGCGGGCGACGCCGCACATGTCCACAGTGGAATGGGCGGTCCAGGTCTGAACCTCGGCATGCAGGACGTGCTCAACCTGGGCTGGAAGCTCGCCGGCGCCGTGCGGGGGTGGGCACCGGCGGGCCTGCTCGACACGTACGAGTCCGAGCGCCACCCGGTCGGCCGGCGGGTCATCATGCAGACACGTGCGCAGATGGCGCTGACCGTGCCCGACCCGAACGTCACGGCACTGCGCGAGCTGATGACCGAGCTGTTCGCCGACAAGCACACGCGCCAGCACGTCGCCGACCTGATGGCCGGCACCGATGTCCGTTACGCCACAACGGACGACCACCCCCTGTCCGGTCGCCTGATGCCGGACCTGGCGCTGGGCGGCGGAACGCGCGTGGCCGAGCTGCTGCGCCGGGCCCGCCCCCTGCTCCTCGACCTCGGCGGCGCACCCGGTGGGGCGGCCGGGTGGGCGGACCGCGTGGACACCGTCACCACGACCGCGCGGAGTTCGTTGGCGGCGGCGCTGGTCCGCCCCGACGGCTACGTGGCGTGGGCGAGCGACGGCGGCACGGCGGGGCTGGCGGACGCCCTGCGCACGTGGTTCGGCGAGCCTCAGAGCAGGTCACGCACGGCCTGAACGACGGCGTCCGGCTGCTCGATGTGGGCGTACTGGTGTGAGGCGCCGTCGAGCAGCCGGTGTTCCCCACGGGTGAAGGAGGCGGCGATGGCCACGTGGAGCTTGCGGATCCCGTCGTGGGCGAGGGTCATCTGCTCCTCGGTGAGGAAGTTGGCCCAGTAGGGGTTCCGCCCGGTGGCGCTGAGCACGATGGCCGGCACGTCGGGGACCGGGCCGCCCTCGCGCAGCTCCGCGTGGACCTCGGACTCGAGGTTCGCCGCCTCGGACAACCCGGTGCGCCAGTGCGTGACGTGGTACTCGACCAGCCGGTCCCGCGCGTCGCCGGGCCAGGCCGCGTAGAGGTGCGCGTAGGCGGTGCGGGCGGCGTCGACCTGCTCGGGCGTGAGGTCCTGGGGGGCGCCGGTCTTCATCCGCTCGTTCAGCTCGACCGCTTCGGGCGGGAGGAAGTCGAACATGTCCTCGTGCCCCGGGTCGAGGAGCAGCAGGCCGGCGACGTCGGAGGGGAACAGCTGGGCGAAGCGCCGGGCGTAGAGGGCGCCCATGGAGTGCCCGACGAGCACGTGCGGCCCCGCCTGCCCGACGACGGCGAGCAGCTCGTGCAGCTCGGTGGCGACGGCGGCGGCGCTGCGCGGCAGGTCGACGGGGTCGCTGGCCCCGGTACCGGCGCGGTCGTACAGGAGGCTGGCCGCGAAGGGCGCGAGCCGGTCGTGGATGTTCCAGAAGTCGAGCCCGACGAGCCCGGCGCCGGGGAGGAACACGACGCTTCCCCCGCTGCCGCCTGTCACGGCGGCGAGGTTGCGGTCGTTGACCAAGTACGTTCTCATGTTTGCGAACGATATCAGATGTGAGAACATCTTGCTTGTGGAAACTTCCGAGTTGCTGGTTCACCCTGTCAGGTTGCGGATCGTGCACGCACTGTCCGGCGAGCCGATGACCACGGCGCAGCTGTGCACCCGCCTGCCGGACGTCTCCCAGGCGACGGTGTACCGGCACGTGGGCGTACTGGCGGACGCGGGCGTCCTGGAAGTGTCGGGGGAACAGCGAGTACGCGGAACGGTGGAACGCACCTACCGCCTACGAAAGGAAAAGGCGACCATCGACGCGGAAACCGCGGCCGCCGCGACGGTCGACGACCACCGCCAGGCATTCACGGTGGCGATGGCCACACTGATCGCGGAATTCACGGCATACCTGAACGGCGACGCCAACCCGGCCGAGGACCTGGTGGGCTACCGCCAACACGCGGTATGGCTGACCCACGAGGAACTGGAGGCACTGATCACCGACCTCCGCACGGCGATCCTCCCCCGACTGCGGAACACACCGGCTCCCGGCCGCCGCCAACACCTGCTGAGCCCCATCCTGTTCCCCACGGTCAAACTCCTCGACGAGCCAACGTGACGGCGTGCGCCGCCTCGGCCAGCACTTCCTGACACCGCCGCAACACTTCGGGCGTCATCCCAATGGACAACTCCATGGACCCCAACGCGACGATCTCGACACTGTCCCCACCCGGATCCACCCGAAACTTGATCTTCGTGTCATCGAGGAGGTTGACGTAAGCCCCACCCCGCACTGGTTCTCGATCCACCGTCAGCCTCCTCAGCCTCACTTCCAAAAAGAGTAACTTACGTACGTAGTCGCGCTCACCTGGCCAAAAGAGTGAAACTACGGACGTAAAAGGCGTCATTTGTGGGAAACTCGTGGCAATTGGCAGGAAGGGGCGCCTGCGATGAAACCCGAGCACGTGCAAGTGGCGGCGACACTGCGCCGTATGCGCGAGGAGGCGCGGGTCACGAGGGATGAGGCCGCTTTGGTCCTGGGCTGCACGAGGTCCAAGATCGGCGACCTGGAGACCGGCCGGTCCAAGCCCAAACCTGTCGAGTTGGAACGTTTGCTCGACCACTACGGCATTTCCGGCCCGGAGCGCGACGAGATGATCGAGTTCGCGCGGTCCTCGCGAGTCCGCCGCAGACCAAGCCCGTACACGACCGCCGTCATCCCGGCGACCGTCCGTCGCGCCGTCGATCTGGAGGCCCAGGCGATCTCGACGGTCTTCTTCTCACCCGAGCTGATTCCCGGACTGTTGCAGACACCGAACTACGCCAAGGCGTTGCTCGAGTGGTCGTGGGAGAACCAACCCGAGGACGTCGCCAAACGGTTGGAGCAGAGGATGGAGCGGTTCGCCGTGCTCACCCGGAGCCACCGCCCGCCGTTGCGTTACTGGTGCATCCTTGGCGAAGCCGCTCTGCGCACCAAGATCGGCGGCCCGAAGAGCATGCAGGAGCAGATCGAGCACCTCGTGCGGTTGAACCGCACACTCGGCAACCTGGTGATCCAGATACTGCCCCTCGGCTCCGGACCGCACGCGTTCCTCGGTGTCACGGTCACCATGCACCGCTTTCCGGCGCCGGCACCGGACATGATGATTCTGGAAGGGTATGGCTGGGAAGCCGTTCGCGACGAACCAACCCAGCTCGCCCAGGCAGCGCATCACCTCGATCTCGTCCGCGCCAAAGCACTCGGTCTCGAGGACAGCACCGAGTTCATGGAGCGAGTTCGGTACGAGATAATCGAAATGGATCCGTGACCGTCGTGCGATCCCCGGCCCATCCAAACATGCCGACGAGAATGAATGGCTCATCCCAACGCGCACGAGCAACAGCGCCCACATCCGAGAAAGTCATATTCGAAGACGGCGCCGTGTTCGTAGGAAACAGTTCGCGACGAAGTGACGGAACGGCGAGATTCACTTACGAAGAGTGGGGGTTGCTGACCAGCGCCCCTTCCCACGAGCACCTTGGGTGAACAGCCGCGATGACAGCGCCCTGTGAATAGGCAGGTGAAGGCGACGCTTTCGGAAAGGCGCCTTCGAACCGGCTCCTCGTGACAAAAGGCGGAAGCCTAACAGGACGCGTGACAGAACAGTGGACGGACCCGGCAGCCAAGCTGCGAAGTAGGTCCAATAGCATCTCGTCACCGTCCACAGGGGGACGGACGCCAGCACAGACCGCAGAAATCTCGACTTGAGTCGTATCATATTCGCAGACGGGAAGGTCGCATGCCGAAGAAGATGAATGAGTGGTTTCTACCCAGCCGAACCCACAATGGGGGAACCTGTGTGGAGACGAAATTCACCGATGATTCCGTGTTCGTGCGGAACAATCTTCGGCCTGGTGCGGGCACAGCGGAATTCACCTACGAGGAGTGGGCGATCTTTGTTGCTGGCGTCAAGGACGGCGACTACGACCTGTAGGAGCGTGCGTCCCCGAGGGTCTACGACAGCTCCGGTGACACGTCGTTCGGGTGGTGGTGTAGGCGCACCTCGGTGATGGCGTGGTGCGCCACCGCCGTTACCTCGATCGTCCATTCGGCCAGGGCCACCCGGTCGCCCGGGTGGGTGGGAATGCGTCCCAGGGCGGTCAGGACCAGGCCGGCGATCGTGGCGTAGTCGCCTTCTGGGCGGTCTTCCAGTTCCACTCCCAGGTCGACCAGGTCGTGCACGGGAAAGGTGCCGGGTAGTTGGAGGGCACCGTCCGGGCGGGTCTGGACCGACATGACGTCCGGGTCGCTCTCGTCGTAGATCTCGCCCACTATCTCCTCCAGCAGGTCCTCCAGGGTGACTATCCCGTCTATCGCGCCGTGTTCGTTGGCCACCAGGGCGAACTGTTCGCGCTCGTCCTTGAAGCGGCGGATGGCGTCCGAGACGCGTACCGAGTCGGGGAAGACGACCGGGGGGCGGGCCACTTCCGACAGTGGGCGGGTGTCGTCCAGGAGGTCGCGGAGGGTCACCACGCCGATGACATCGTCCAGGTGACCGTCGCGCACTATGGGGGCTCTTGTGTGGCCGGATGACGCCAGGGCGTCGCGGGCCTCGGCGGTCGGGACGTCGGCGCGGAGGGTGAAGACGTTGACGCGTGGGACCAGAACCTCGCGCAGGATGCGTTCGTGGATCTCCAGGGCGCCCGTGATGATGGTGCGCTGCTCCGCGTTCAGGCCGCGGTGACCGATGACCAGGTCCCGCAGCTCCTCGGGCGTCAGCTGCTCGGCCGCCACCCGGGGGTCACCGCCGAAGATGCGGACCGTCAGGTCGGTCGTCTTGCCCAGGACCCAGACCACCGGTCTCGACAGGCGGGACAGGAAGTCCAGCGGGCGGGCGACCGCCAGCGCCCACCGCTCGGCGTACTGCATCGCCAGGCGTTTCGGGGCCAGTTCGCCGAAGACCAGCGTGAAGAACGTCAGGATCAGGGTAATCAGCGCGATCGCCACCGCCTCCTTCGCACTGCCCAGGAACGCGAACAGCGGCGCCACCGGCTCCGCCAGCGACACGGCCGCGGCCGCCGAGGCCAGGAAGCCCGCGAGCGTGATGCCGATCTGGATCGTCGCGAGGAACCTGTTCGGATCGCGGGCCAGGCGGACCAGCGTCCTGCTGGCCGCCGTGTCGCGCCGTTCCAACGCCTTCAGCTGCCCCTCCCGCAGTGAGATCAGCGCGATCTCACTGCCGGCGAACACCGCGTTCACCACCACGAGGACGCCGACCAGCACGATGTTCCACCAATAGCCACTCATGCCGTCCCATTCCTACCCGACTGGGCGACAACGGTACCCAGCCGAAGCTACGGTCGGGGAATGACTCCAGCCCAGGTCCGTTCCCGGGCGACCGGACCGACCGCGGGCCTCGCCCCCGGCTACACCCAGGCCAACCTCATCGCCGTGCCCCGGGACTGGGCCTACGACATGCTGCTCTTCGCCCAGCGCAACCCGAAGCCGTGCCCCCTTCTGGATGTCACTGAACCCGGTGATCCCCGCACGGTCCTCGCGCCCGGCGCCGACCTGCGGACCGACGTGCCGCGTTACCGCGTCTGGCACGACGGCGCCCTGACCGCCGAGCCGACCGACGCGACGGCGCACTGGCGCGAGGACCTCGTCGCGTTCCTCATCGGATGCAGCTTCACCTTCGAGTCCGCGCTGGTCGCGGCCGGGGTACGGCTCAACCACGGGCGCAACGTGCCGATGTACGTCACCAACCGGGAGTGCCGGCCCGCCGGGCGCCTGCACGGGCCGATGGTCGTCTCGCTGCGGATGATCCCCGCCGCCCAGGTCGACACGGCGGTCCGCGTCACCGCGCTCATGCCGGCCGTGCACGGCGCGCCGGTGCACGTCGGGGACCCGGGCGCCCTCGGCATCACCGACCTCGACCACCCGGACTTCGGTGACCGGCCCGTCGTCGAGCCGGGTGACGCGCCGGTGTTCTGGGCGTGCGGCGTGACCCCGCAGGCAGCGCTGATGGCCTCCCGGCCGCCGTTCGCCATCACCCACGCGCCCGGCCACATGTTCGTCACCGATGTCGAGGACACGACCTACCAGCTGTTGTAGATCGTGTCCCGTGGATGGCCCCGTGCCGACCGACAGTCACGCCACTCACCCACGAGCCACCGGCATAGTCGCACGTGGACGCCACGACCGGTCATCCCCGTCGCATGAAGCACTATGACAACCGTCATGGCGTGCGCTATCATGACAGCTGTCATAGGAGGTGGCGCGTGCGCGTGGGATTCCTCGGGCTCGGCGTGATGGGGCAGCCGATGGCGCTCAACCTCGCGCACGCCGGCACGCCGCTGGTGGTCTGGAACCGCACGCCGTCGCGGACCGGGCCCCTGCGCGACGCCGGCGCGGTGGTGGCGAGCGACCCGGCCGAGGTGTTCGCCACCACCGGCACCGTGCTCATGATGCTGGCCGACGACGCGGCCACCGACGCCGTGCTCGGCCGTGGCACGCAGGCGTTTCCCACGAACGTGGCGGGTCGCGTGATCGTCCACATGGGAACCACCGCGCCCGAGTACTCGCGACGGCTGGGCGCGGACGTCACCGCGGCGGGCGGCCGGTACGTGGAGGCACCGGTGTCCGGGTCGCGTGTGCCGGCGGCCAAGGGCGAGCTGGTCGGCATGCTCGCCGGCGACGCGGTCGAGGAGGTCCGGCCGCTGCTCACGCCGATGTGCCACGAGACGTTCGCCTGCGGCGCGGTGCCGAACGCGCTGCTGATGAAGCTCGCGGTGAACCTGTACCTGATCACGATGGTCACCGGGCTCGCCGAGGCCACGCACTTCGCGGACCGGCACGGCCTCGACCCGCACCTGTTCGAGGCCGTGCTGGCCGCGGGGCCGATGGCGAGCAGCGTGTCCCGCGGCAAGGCGGCGAAGCTCGTCGCGGGTGACTTCGACGTCCAGGCCTCGGTCGCGAACGTCCTGGAGAACAACCGGCTCGTCGCGGCGGCCGCCCGGGCCGCGAACCTCGCGTCGCCGCTGCTCGACGTGTGCCACGCGCTGTACGGGGAGGCGGCGGCCCTGGGGCACGGCCAGTCGGACATGGTCGCGGTGCTGCACGCGATCGAGGCGCGGACGGCCGCGCCGTGATCCGCGCGCTCCAACCCGACGACGCGGACGCCCTGGCCGCCATGATGGCCCGGTGCTCGCCACGCACGCGGTACCAACGGTTCCACGGCGTGGTCACCGACATCCCACCCGCGTACCTGCGGCGCTGCCTGTCCGGCGAGCACACGGCACTGGTGGCCGAGGAGGACACGGAGATCGTCGGCCTCGCGAGCGTCGGCCCGGTCCTCGAGGAGCCGGACGTCCCGGAGGTGGCCATGATCGTCGAGGACGGCTGGCAGGGGCGGGGCGTCGGCCGCGCGCTCGTGGCGGCACTGGTGGAGAAGACCGGCGTCGCGGTGGTGCGGATGGAGCTGTGCCGGACCTCGCTGCTGGCCTACGTGACCGCGAGCTTCCCGGTGGTGGGCAGCCAGGGGTACGGCTGCGACGTGACGGTCGACGTGGACGTCCGGTCAGTCGTCCAGTAGCGGCGCCAGCTCCGCGACGACCGTGCTGAGCGGGCCGACATCCCCGTGCAGGCGGGCCGACATGATCGCGCCCTCCAGCGTGCTGATCATCACCGTGGCGAGCCGCCTGGCGCGGCGGGCCGGCACATCCATGGCCACCAGCTCCTCGGCCACCGCGGTCTCCCAGCGCTCCACACCCGTCCGCAGGTCAGCCGTCACTGTCGAGTCGGTACCCACCAGGTCCGCGGCCGCCGCCATCAACGGGCAGCCGCGCTCGTAGCCGCGCTCGGTGAAGTCCTGCTTCCACTGCTTGGCCATGTGGGCGAAAAGCCCGGAAGGTGTGGGAGTGCGTGCGGTGCGCCGGTAGGACCGCACCCGCTCGACCGCGAAGTCCGCCGCCCACAGTACCGCCTCGCCGACCAGCTGGTCCTTGCCGCCCGGGAAGTAGTGCTGGAACGACCCGCGCGGCGCCTTCGCGTGCTCCACGACATCCCGCACGCCGGTCCCCGTGGCGCCCCGCGCACGCACCAGCTGCGCAGCGCTGTACACCATGCGTTCCCTCGGTGTGTACGCCATGGTCATCTCCCTATGACGGCTGTCATGAGGCTAGCACCCCGGCGAACGCTCCACTCCGGACCGAACACCATGCGCAACTTGCCCGCAAGTTCTGCCAATCAGGTGGCCCAGACCCGATCACTGGGCTAGGTTCAGCGTTTGGGTCGGGGATCTCCGGAGAACCCACAGATGAAGGTGGATTGCATGGCAAGTAGAAGTTTCGCGGTCGTGGGGGTCGTCGCGGCCGCCGCCCTGGTCGCCGGGGTGGCTCAGGCCTCCGCGGCGCCGATCGCCACGGACGGGCGCGCCGTCGCGGCACGGACCCATCAGGCGGCGGCACGGACGGCGGCCGAC
This sequence comes from Actinophytocola sp., assembly GCF_045807065.1. Taxonomy (GTDB): domain Bacteria; phylum Actinomycetota; class Actinomycetes; order Mycobacteriales; family Pseudonocardiaceae; genus Actinophytocola. The sequence continues at coordinate 12,913 of NZ_JBJMIE010000506.1, forward strand.
GAGACACCGTCGACGTTCGTCCCGGTCTCGCCGACGCGGGTGCTGGACACCCGCGAGAACGGCGCTCCGGTCGGTGCCGGCGGCTTGGTCAACGTGGACCTGAACGCGCTGACCCCGAGCAACGCGACCGCGGTGGTGCTGAACGTGACGGGCACGCAGCCCACGGCCAGCACGTACGTCACCGTGTACCCGGCGGGCGAGGCTCGGCCGACGGCGTCCAACCTGAACCTGGTCGCCGGGCAGACCCGCGCGAACCAGGTGACGGTGGCACTCAACTCCGCCGACCGCAGGATCTCGCTGTTCAACTTCCAGGGTGCGACGCACCTGGTCGCCGACCTGTCCGGGTACTACGTCGGGAACACGGCGTCCTCGCGGTACACCACCGTGACGCCGTACCGCGCGCTGGACACCCGCGGCAACGGCGGTCCGGTGGGTCCCGGCGGCACGCGGACGGTCGACCTGTCGACCACGCTGCCCGCCGCCGCGACCGCGGTGACGTTCAACCTGACCGCCGTGGAGGCCACGGCGGGCACGTTCGTGACGGCGTACCCGGCCGGGCAGTCGCGGCCGCTCGCGTCGAACGTCAACGTGAACCCGGGTGAGAACGTGCCGAACCAGGTCACGGTCCAGCTGGGCACGAACCGGTCGGTGACGCTGTACAACGGCTTCGGCAACGTGCAGCTGATCGCGGACGTGGCCGGGTACTACGCACCGGGAACCGGCTACGCGCTGGTCCCGTTCGCGCCGGAGCGGTGGCTGGACACCCGCGACCCGGAGCAGGCGCCGGGTCTCGACACGAGCTTCTTCCTCGGCTTGATCGTCGGTACGCCGGACATCAAGGGTGTCGTTGCCAACCTGACCGGTGCCGGCCCCACCGCACCGCAGTTCATCACGGTGTGGCCGGGTGGCGCGACGCGGCCGTTCACCTCGAACCTGAACCTGGTGACCGGTCAGGTCGCGGCGAACGCGGTCAACGTCGGGGTTGCGTTCGAGCCCAACCCCAACATCAACAACTACGCGATCGACTTCGCGAACAACAACGGCTACGTCGAGGTCATCTTCGACGTGTCCGGGATCTTCGTGGCCGCGTAGCGTTCTCTCGAACGGCGCCGGACGGTCCTCAAGACCGTCCGGCGCCGTTCCTTTTCGGAGCTTGACTCCGAGCTTGACTCAGAGCTTGACCGGGTAGGCCGGTTCCGGGACCCGCACCTTGATGCGGTTCTCCACGAAGATGCCGTGCCACAGCATGAAGACCAGCAGCGCCCACAGCTGGCGGCTGCGGTCGCGCTCGCCGGTCCGGTGCTCCTCCAGCAGGTCGAGCACCGCACGGCGGTCGAGGTGCTCGTCGGTCTGGGACTCGACGATGATCGACCGCGCCCAGTCGTACATCTCGTCACGCAGCCACAGGCGGATCGGCACCGGGAAGCCGAGCTTGCGGCGGTTGAGCACGTGCGGCGGGATGATCCGCTTCAACGCCTGCCGCAGCGCGAACTTCGTCGTCCCGCCGGCGAGCTTCATGTACCGGGGCAGGCGGGAGGCGACCTCGAACACCTCGGTGTCGAGGAACGGCACCCGCAGTTCCAGGGAGTTGGCCATCGTGACCTTGTCGGCCTTGACGAGGATGTCGCCGCGCAACCAGGTGAACAGGTCCACGTGCTGCATGCGGGCCACCGGGTCCCAGTCCCTGGACACCCGGTACCAGGGCATGGTCACGTCCTTGAACCCGATGTTCTCGTTGTAGTGGCGCAGCACCGCCCGCAGCTGCTGGTCACGGAAGTTGCGGGCGTTGCCGTAGTAGCGGTCCTCGAGCGACAGCGCGCCGCGACGCAGGAGGTCCTTTCCCCGCACGCCTTCCGGGATCTTCGTGGACACCCTGCCGAGCAGGTTGCGCATGCCGTCCGGCATCTTCTCGAAGGCCGCGAGCGACACCGGCTCGTTGTAGATCGTGTAGCCGCCGAACAGCTCGTCGGCGCCCTCGCCGGACAGCACCGCCTTGACGTACTTGCGTGCCTCGCGCGCGATGAACCACAGCGGCACCAGGGCCGGGTCGGCCACCGGATCGTCCAGGTACCACACGATCAGCGGCAGCGCGGACATCATCTCCTGCGGGGAGACGGTCTTCACCACGTGCCGCACGCCGATCGCCTCCGCGGTCTCGGCGGCGACGTCCACCTCGGAGTAACCCTCGCGCTCGAACCCGGTGGTGAACGCGATCAGGTTCGGGTTGTGCTCCTTGGCGAGCGTCGCGGTCGCGGTCGAGTCGATGCCGCCGGACAGGAACGCGCCGACGGTCACGTCCGGGTCGGAGATCATGTGCTTGCCGACCGAGTCCCGCATGACCGCGGCGATCTCGTCGTACAGCTTCTCCGAGTCGGGCACCGGCTTGGCGTCGAAGGTCGGGAAGAAGTACCGCTGGAACTGGATGCGCTGCCCGGGGCGGACGTGGAAGAAGGTACCGGACTCGACGCGGCGGATGCCGGTGTGCATGGACTCCGGCTCCGGCACGTACTGGAGGACGCGGTAGTGCTGCAGCGCA
>NZ_JBJMIE010000507.1:0-8990 GCF_045807065.1 Actinophytocola sp.
ACTCGGGAACCGGGGGCTCTTCGGAAACATCGCGATCGAGCGGCCACGCCAGGAGATACGGTAAGCCAGAGGCGATCGCCACGGCAATCGTGGGAATGATGCCGCTTGTGCCCAGCCCGATGAGAACCTCCGGAACGACACCGGGTCGATAGTCAAGCCATGCCGCCCACAGCGCGCTTCCGGTAACCAGCAGTCGGTGCGGACTAACGGGCTGGTCCATTCCGTCGAGTTCGTGCCACATCCGCGTGGCCGGCCCTTCCAGCGGGAGGTCCACGGGCAGAACCCGGCGTGCCCGCATGTCGATCTCCCCCGGAGTCGCCGCCCCACCCACGCAGGTCACGATCCAACTCCCCCTTCTCGGTCAGCACGCCGGTCGCCCCGCGTGGGCATTCCCTGGCGCCTCTGCCCGGGTGATCAACAGCGGCCCCCCTGTTCCAAATCACCGCGAGTTCACGCTCTCAGCGGGCCGGATGAGAAACATCCGCCAACTGACCCATGTTCCGCCCGCGGCCGACTGGAAGGCTGGAGCCGTGCCTCGCAACGGGTCCCAGGCGTCAGCGGACGTGTCAAGCCCCCACCCCCTTCCCCTGCATCGCATCGTCGCGCCGTCCCTAGGGCCGCCGCGACCGCTCACGCTGCCCGCCGGTGCGCCGGTCTGGCATGTGACCAGGTACGAGGACGTGCGGAGGGTGCTCACCGACCCACGTTTCACCCGGGTCGGCATCTTCGGCACCGGGGCGGACGAGGAGCTGATCGAGGCGCCGAACGTGATGACCGAGGAACGCAGCATCCTCAACGTCGACGCCGCGGATCACTACCGGCTCCGGCGTTTGGTGCAGCGTGCCTTCACACCACGGCACATCGCGACCTGGCGGCCGTGGGTGGCGTCGGTGATCGACGACCTCGTCAGCGCGCTCGTCAGCGCTGGTCCGCCGGCCGACCTCGTGCCCACCTTCACCACGGCGCTGCCGATGCAGGTCATCTGCCGGCTGATCGGGGTACCCACGGCGGATCAACCCCAACTGGAGAGTTGGGGAGAGCGTGCGATGGCGCTCTCGGCCTTCTCGGCCGAGGAGGTCCGCTCGGCGATGAACGAGTTCGCCGACTACATCACCGACCTCGTCGCCGCCCGGCGCGCCCAGCCCAGTGACGACCTGCTCACCAGCCTGATCACCGCACGTGACGACGGCGACGCCCTCACCGACATCGAACTCGTCAGCCTGGTCCGCGACCTGATCGTCGGTGGTCATGAGACCACCATGACCGCCCTGGGGAATTCGTTGATCGCGCTCCTGGACGACGATCGACGACGCTGGCAGCAACTCACCGCGGACCCCGACCTGGCCGGCGCCGCCGTGGAGGAACTCCTCCGCCGAGTGCCGATCGGGGACGGCATCACCGAAGCCGGCCTGCTGCGCTGCACCACCGAGACCGTCGAGCTCGGTGGTACCACGCTGCCAGCCGGCTCGATGGTGGCCGCGGGCATCATGTGCGCCAACCTCGATCCGGCCGCCTTTCCACAGCCGGACGAGCTCGACATCACCCGGCAACCCGCGACACCGATCCTGACCTTCGGCTTCGGCCCCCACAACTGCCTGGGCGCCTGGCTCGCCCGGCTGGAACTCGAGCTCAGCCTCCGGCACCTGGCGACCAGCCTGCCGACTCTGCGCCTCGACACCGCCGTGGACCAACTGACCTTCACCGACGGTCTGATGACCCGCGGACCCGTCAGCCTGCCGGTCACCTGGTCCCAACCACACGACAGAGCAACCGCATGAGACTGCGATCGACGGTGACCCTGGTAGGAAAGACGCGGAAGAAGGTGACGCCATCCCCCGTAGGCGGACCCCGCACGAGCTGGCCGGTGCCACCGAGGTGTTCCCGCCGGGACGGACAGTTCGAGGACACGGCCGCGAACCAGGTCAGCCGCGCGGCATACGGGGGCCACCGGTGACGGCGACCGACGAGGCGATGACCGAGTTCCCCGAACTGCAGCGGCTGGCCGACTTACGCAACGCGGGCTGGCAGTTCATCCCCATCACCACCGACGGCGAAATGGTCGAGCTGCGAGGCTTCCGCACCTGGCCGGACAACTGGACGGACGCGATCGCGGTGCGATTCACCACCGACGCGGCGGGAATACGCTGCACCCCGTCCGGCAGCGTGGTGTGGCACCGCGAGGGCTACCTGACCGACGTGATCAACGGACTGCTCACCCTGCCACCACGAAGCGACCCGGCCGCGTCGCGCCTGACCCTCCGCACCACACCGGAACCGTAGATGCCCTAGGGACCGGCCAGGTGATCAATGCACCCTCGCTGTTCGACGTCGTCCGCGGGCGCCCCGGTCTGGTTCCGGGGTGGTGCGGTCACTACAGTCTGGCGGATGACTCGTTCGGCCGCGTTCGAGCGGTTCTTGGCGGGGGTGACCGCACCAGTCAGGCTCACGAGGGACTCCATCGAGGAAATTCCTCATGTTGGTGCGATCTTCGACCTCGTCGGTGAGGAGCGGATCGAGGCGGAGGACATCCTCATCGCGAAGCTCGCCACCGGCGATGGCCGCGCGGCAGGCGCACTGGTCGAGGCTTGTTGTTTCCGTGCTGTTCCGGCCTTCGAGCCGTTGCGGGAACTTCTCGGTTCAGCCGAGGGACACGCGCGGGGGGAGATCGAGTCCGTTCTGGCCACCCTGACGAGGTGAACGCCACGCCGGGGACCTCCGTGTTGCGTAACGTAGTCTCGTGCTTACCACACTGGACGCGTTGATCGGCGGCGTCGTTGCCGCCCTTATCGCCGCCTGGGCCACACTCCGGACACGCCGACCGCGCAAATCGCGGGTGGAGTTGGTGGACGTGTCTCTCCTGCCTTCAGACACCACCAAGGCCGACAAGGACAATCCCCCCGTCCTCGATGTCAAGGTCCGCAACATCGGGGGCCAGCCGGCCGTCTTCAAGCGGATGGTCGTGCACGTTCACCAGGCGGTTCGGTTCGGTGACACGACGATGCCGACGCCCCACGACGCCGGCCCCGGGTTGGTCGGGGCCCCTTTGGAGGCGTCGGCGACCTACGACGTCGCGCTGCCGAGTCCCGAGGAGGCCACCGACGCGCGGATCACCACCACTCTCTCGCAGGTGGTCGATCACGGGGACGCCGACCGGTTTCTGGTCCGGCTGGCCCGGCCCTACATCCACGACATGGTGGCCTACCTGCTGCACCTGGAGATGCTGTACGACGGCAACGACCAGAAGGTGACGTCATGCCCCCTGGCGGTGGTGTTCCCGCAGCGTGTCGTCATCGCCTCGGCGGCGGAGATCGGGCGTGAGATCCGCCGTTTCCAGCAGACGGTCAACGAGGTCCGCCAGGCGATTGACCGGGAGGTGGTGGCCCGTGGGCTGCCCGCCCCCGATTGGCTCACCGCGCCCCCCAGGAACCGTGACGAATTGCCACGTGGACTCGTGTCCGTGGACGGTAACGGCAATATCTTCGACAGCGGGGAGAACGGCGTCTACATCGTCAACGAGAATTTCTGGAATCCAGAACGTGCGATCCACCGCTATCTGGACAGCATTGAGGAGCGATACCGGAAAGTCGTCGAGATCAGCTCCGTCGATGTTGTGCACGAACTACTGCGTGACGCGCTTCCCCGCATCCACGCCACCCTCGCCCAGCTTCCCGCGCTCCACACAGACCTCAGTGCGCCGCAGAAGGCGGTCGCGACCCAAGCGTCCGGTCCCAGCAACAACCCGGACGCCACCGGCGAGCTTGTCCAGTTGCTGGGCGGACAGCGCGTCCTGAATGAGTTGCGGGCACGCGCCAACGCTGGCAACGAAGAGATCGCGCGCCAATTGCCCAACGCTTTCCGGCTCGCTGAGAAAGTACAACGGCTGGGCCCCAAGAGTCCGGACGCACTCGATGACAGGAACAGGCTAATCCAGTGGTGGATGACCTTTTCCGAGGACTGGTCCGGCGCTACGGCGGCCTGGGCCGAACTCGTCCAAGATCAGTTGCCTGTCTACGGCAAGGATCACTCCCAAACCTTGCAAGCCCGGCACTTCCTGGCCAAGTGCCGGGGGGAGGCGGGGGACGCCAGCGCAGCGGCGGCGGCGTTCGCCGACCTTGTCGCCGACCGGGCACGAGTGCTGGGTCCCGATGATCCCCACACCCTTGACAGCCGGCACGAGCTGGCGCGGTGGCGCGCGATGGAGGGGAACCCTGCCGCTGCTGTCGAGGCATTCACCGATCTCGTCGCGGACCGGCAACGGATCCAGGGCGCTGACCATGAGCGCACGTTCGATGCCAGGTACAACCGAGCCTATTGCCGCGGGAAGGCCGGGGACGCCGCCGCCGCTGTCGAGGAATTCGCCGAACTCGTCCAGGACCTCACCCGAGTGCTGGGCGCCGACCACCCCACCACCCTCCGCGCCCGGCACGCACTGGAGTTCTGGCAAGACCAACCAGACCCAGAAGACGCACGTGGCCAGCAGCGATCAGAGGCATGACACTCAAGCGCACGTGGCGAGCTGACGGCAGGCAGGTGAAAGCGATGTGAAAGACCACGTGGCTAGCTTGGCGGCGTGAAGAAGATCATCGTTGCTGTCACCATATTGGCATCGTCCCTGCTCGGCGGCGTTGTGCCCGCTGCCGCGGCCACGGACACCGGGGACGCTGGTGTCGCGCAAGTCGCTACACAGGGACCGTTCTACTACTACGACTACTACACCAGGGAGGAGTGCCAGAACTCCGGGACGGAGAACTCGCGGCAGTTCGGCTGGGTGGACTACGACTGCGACCGTGACAACAACATCCAGGGCCGTCAGTGGCTGCTGTTTTTCTACACCCGCTGACCACTGAGCTGAGCCCACGTTCCGCATCGGCAACCGCCGCGGAAGCGTTCCGAGGAGCACCGGTCACCGGGGGAGAACCGCGGCGGAGTCTCATCCAGTCGGCATTCCGGGGCCGCGATTCGGTGCCGTAGCGCCAGGATCTCCACGCCCTTGTCCCGATCGCTGTGGATCAGCGGCAGGTAGGTGGGTGCGTGCGGATCCGCTCGTCGACGGTGTGGGCCGGGAACGGGCTCGCGGCTGTGGCAGCGGACCGCACCTACGAGACCGACATGGTCCTCATGCGCGGCCCGCGGCGGCGCATGAGGACCGGTGGTCCCCTTCCGGTCCCTCACCGAGGCGCTGCTGTCGCTGGGTCCGCGTGGACCCGGACATCGACGTCGCCGCGCTCCGGGTGGCGGCGATGCGCAGGTGCCGCAGTCGGGGGTCCGTCAGTTCCGCAGTTGGTCGCGGTTGTTGACCTCGCTCACGGCTCGCGGTTAGCGTGCGTCGACCGAGCACAGTGGACCGTACCGTTCCTGGTTCTCGCACACGGGGCCGGAACACGCATCGGTGCAAGGCGAGCCGGGGGTAGTACCCCGGCACCGTCGACCGCGGACGCGGCAGGCACTCGATCGATGTCGGTTGCGTGGCCGCAGCCTCGGGCTAGACGGCCGACTTTGGCGCGGTTGGCGAACTCCCCGCGTGCCGCTCGCCGGCATGCGCGATCAGAAGGACCCGAATTGGACACCTCTGCGCGCACCATCGGTGTCGTCGGCGCCGGCTGCATCGGCGCGACCGTCTGTGCCGACCTGGTGTTGCACGGCTTCCAGGTCGTCCTCGTGGACATCGACCCGGCCGCGCTGGACCGGACACGCGACGTCGTGACCGAGGCGGCGCGCTTCGGACACTTCCTCCGCCCCGGACTGTCCGCCGCGGAGCCGGCGGACGCCGTGGCCGCCGTCACCGGCACGACCGATGTCGCGGCGCTCGGTGACTGCGAGTTCGTGGTGGAGAACGTGGTCGAGCACTGGCCGACCAAGCGGAGGCTCTACCAGGAGCTGGATGCCGTGTTGCCGGCAGGCGTGGGCATCGGCGCGAACACCTCCAGCATCCCGATCGGCCGGCTGGCTGGGGAGACCACGCGGCCGGAACTGGTGGTGGGCATCCATTTCATGAACCCGGCGCATCTGATGGACGCCGTCGAGGTGATGCGCGGCGCGCGGACGTCGGAGGAGTGCCTGAGCTACGTCCGCTCCCTGATGTCCGGACTGGGCAAGGAGATGATCGTCGTCGGCGACTCGCCCGGGTTCGTCAGCAACCGGCTCTCCCACGTGTTCTTCAACGAGGCCGCTCGCCTGGTCGAGGAGGAGGGCGTGGCGCCGGAGGTGGTCGACCAGGTGTTCCGGCGCTGCTTCGGTCACCGCATGGGCCCACTGGAGACCGCGGACCTGATCGGGCTGGACACCGTCGCGCTCACGCTGGACCACCTGTACGACAGCTATGGCGACCCGCGCTTCGCCTGCGCCGGCCTGCTGCGCGAACTGGTGGCGTCCGGGCGGGTGGGGCGCAAGTCGGGCCGGGGTTTCTACCGCTACGACAACCAGTCCACGAACGCACCGGGCGGGGAACAGGGATGACGGCATCGGTCGCGACGACGATGGATCATCTGCTGACCCCCGCGGCAGCCGAGCACCACGCGCGGCTGTGCGAGCTCGTCGGGGACAGCTGGCGGGGCGACGCCGCGGCGTGGGACCGCGCCGGCCGGTTGCCTGCCGAGGTTCTCCGGTGGTGCGCGGAGCAGGGCCTGCTGGGTGCGCCACTGCCGGCGGAGGCCGGTGGCGGCGGCTGGAACATGGTGCGGACCGGGCTGCTGTACGAGGCGCTCGGCCGCGTCGGCGCCTCACTCGCGTCGCTGGTGAACGTGCACGGGATGGCCGCGCAGACGATTGCGCGGTGGGGCAGCGAGGAGCAGCACCGCACGGTACTGCCGGACCTGGCCACCGGCCGGCGGATCGCCGCGATCGCGATGACGGAGCCCGGCGCGGGCAGCGACCTCGCCGGAATGACCACCACACTCGACGCCCGCGACGGCGGACTGGTGTTGAACGGCACCAAGGTGTTCATCACGTTCGGCGGTCAGGCCGACGTGTTCCTGGTGTTCGCGTACGCGGACGGCGGCGACGTGGCGTGCCTGGTCAACCGGAACACCCCCGGCCTCACCATCGAACCGATGGGGGACGTGCTCGGGCTGCGTGCCGCGTGCCTGGCCCGCCTGGAGTTCCGCGGGTGCCGCGTCGACCCGGCGGCGCTGGTCGGCCGGCCCGGGTTCGGTCTGGCCGTGCTCGCGCCGCACGCGCTCGAACACGGCCGGCACGCCGCCGCCTGGATGGCCGCGGGCATGCTGCACGAGGTCTTCGCCGCGACCGCGCGGCACGCCCTGGCCCGCCATGCCTTCGGGCGTGCGCTGATCGACCACGGCCAGATCCAGTCGATCGTGACCAGGATGGGCACCGACCTGGAGGCGGCGCGGCACCTCTGCCTCGCGGCGTCGGAGGCGCTGGACGCCCGCGATCCCGCCGCGGGCGACCGGGTGCTGGCCGCGAAGTACTTCGCCTGTCGCGTGCTGGCCGACCATGCCGAGGCCGGCGTGCAGGTGCTCGCGTCCAGCGGGGTGCTGGAGTCCTCGGTGACGGCGCGGACGTACCGCGACGCCAAGGTGCTCAATATCATCGAGGGCACCACGCAGGTGCTCGAACGCATGCTGGCACCGCGGCTCGCCGCGTCCGTGGGGCGGGACGCCTGATGGCGACCGTCGTCCTCGTCCCCGAGGTCTGGGCCGCGGCGTCGGCGGATCCGGACCGGACGACGGCACTCGGCCGCGCCGCGGCCGCCATCGCGGTGTCCTGTGCCGACATCGCGGAACCGAGTATGTCCGAGCCGGACGAGGACGGCTTCACGGTCGCCGCGCGGCCGAACGAGTCCGTCGCGGAACTCGCCACCCGCCGCACCCCTGTGCCGATCGAGAACGCCGGCCAGGCCCAGATTGGCGCTGGGGGAGGGGGTGGTCGTCGCCGAGCACCCGGACGAGGTGATCGTGGGTGCGCTCACACGGCGCACACCGCGCGCCTGATCCTGGAACCCGCGCGGACGAGGTCGTCAAGGTCACCCCACCACTGACCGTCGCGGCAGCCGGCCTGGCGCGGGGAACGTCCATTCTGGACAGTTCCGTCGAATGGACTCGACCGGGGCTCCGGGGTTGGTCATGGGCCGGGGTTCATGTTGAGGCCGCCATCGACGTTCATGTTCACGCCGGTTATCCAGCCGGCCGCGTCGGAGCACAGGAACACCGCGGCGAGCGCGATGTCGTCCGGCGTGCCCAGCCGGCCCATCGGCACCATGTCGACTTTGTCGGTGAACGCCGAGGTGTCCGAGTCGTGGCCCAGCATGTTCGACGCGACTCCCTGGGTGGGTACCGGGCCGGGCGCGATCGAGTTGACCCGGATCCCGTACTTGCCCCATTCGCTGGCCCAGGAACAGCTCAGCGACACGATGGCGGTCTTGGCGGCACCCGCGTGCGAGAACCCGGCGAACCCCCGGTCCGCGCCGGGAATGCTGAGTGACAGCACCGCGCCGCCGCCACCGTCGATCATGTCCGGCAGGAACTCGCGCGTGACCGTGAAGGTGCCCATCAGGTCGGTGTCGAACACCGCCCGCATCGCCCGGCCGGTCATCCGCTCCGCCGGCATCCGGAAGTTCGCCGCGGCGCTGTTGACCACGATGGACACGTGACCGTACCGGTCGCGGACGAAGTCGTGCAGCCGGGCGACGTCGACCTCCTCCCGCACGTCACAAGGCAAGCTGGCACAGAGCCTGCCGGTTCGTTCGGCCAGGTCCCGCTCGGCCGCGGCGAGCCGGTCGGCCGAGCGGGACGTGATCACCACGTCCGCGCCGACGCGTGCCATGGCGGTCGCGATGGCCAGGCCGATGCCACTGCCACCGCCGGTGACCACCGCGGTCCGGCCGGTGAGCAGGTCCGGGGCGAAATAACTGTCCACTGTGGTCATGCGAGTGTCTGCTCCAGGCGTCTGGCGAACAGGACGGGGGTCGGGGCCTCGAGGAGGTCGGTCAGCGACACCGGCACCGCGGTCGTGTCGACCACGCGGCCCAGCAT
>NZ_JBJMIE010000508.1:0-8813 GCF_045807065.1 Actinophytocola sp.
ACCGGCCGCCCTGGCGGCCGCCGCGGCCCGCCGCCGGGAGGACGAGCAAGTTGCACAGGAGAGCCAGGAGATCGCCCCCGCCATGAGGTAACTACCCTCAGGGCGTGTCCGTCGACAGCCCACCTGGACGGGGCCCGAGTGTCCTACCGCTCGTCTTCATCGCCGCACCGTTCGCGGCCCTGGTCGCGGTCCTGCTGCTGAGTGTCTCCACGGCCGACGCGACGCTGGACGTGAAGCTCGGCGCGATCGTGCGTGTCGCGGCGGACGCCGGCGCCGTGCTGACCGTCGGCTCGCTGCTGTTCGCGGCGTTCCTCGTCGCACCGGAGAAGTCCGGCACGCTCGCGGCGAGCGGGTACGCGGCGCTGCGAGCCGCCGCCTGGTCCGCGCTGCTGTGGGCCGTGGCCGCGGTCGTGTCGGTGCCGTTCCTGACCGCCGACGTGGTCGGCAGGTCGGTGTCGGTGATGCTGAACGACCCGAGTCTGATGTTCAGTCTCGTCGGCGACCTCGAACAGGCGAAGGCGTGGCTGCTCACCGCCGCGGTCGCCCTGTTCGTCTCCATCGCCGGGTTCCTCGTGCTGTCGTGGGGCTGGACGGCCGTGCTCTTCGGGCTGGCGGTGTTCGCCGTGCTGCCGGTGCCCATGACCGGCCACTCCTCGGCCGGCGGCCAGCACGACCTCGCGAGCAACAGCCTGGTGTTCCACCTGGTCGGCGCGTCGTTGTGGGTCGGTGGCCTGGTCGCGCTGATGGTGTTCGCGCGACGCGTCCCGCGGGGTGACGCGCTGAAGGTCGCGACGACGCGATTCTCCGCGGTCGCGCTGGTCTGCTGGATCACCATGGCCGTGTCGGGCGTGGTCAACGCCTGGGTGCGGGTGCCCGTCCGCGAGCTGTTCAACTACTCCTACGGCCTGCTGGTGGTCGCCAAGATCGTGGCGTTGCTGCTGCTCGGCCTGTTCGGGTACGTCCACCGCAGGCGCAGTGTCACGGCCATCCAGGAGGGGCGGTCCGGCAACCTGCTCGTGCGGCTGGCCGCGGTCGAGGTGCTGGTCATGTTCGCCACCATCGGCATCGCGGTCGCGCTCGCCAGGACCCCACCACCACCGCTGTCGTACCTGCCGGGCCAGGTCGAACGGGACCTCGGTTACCCGATCGACGGGCCGCCGACGCTGGTGAACCTGCTGACCGCGTGGCGGTTCGACCTGATCTTCGGCACGCTCGCGATCGTCCTGGCCGTCCTGTACCTGCTCGGCGTGCGCAAGCTCATGGCCAGGGGGGACGCGTGGCCGATGGGACGCGTCGTCACGTGGCTGGCGGGCTGTGCGGTGATCCTGTTCGCGACGTCGTCCGGCATCGGCCGGTACGCCCCAGCCATGTTCAGCGTGCACATGGAGACGCACATGATGCTGTCCATGCTGGCGCCGGTGCTGCTGGTGCTCGGTGGTCCGGTCACGCTCGCGCTGCGCGCGCTGCCGGTGGCCGGCAGGGACGGCGTGTCCGGGCCGCGCGAGTGGCTGCTCGCGCTGGTCCGCTCGCCGCTGTCGCGGTTCCTGACCAACCCGATCGTGGCGCTCGTGCTGTTCGTCGGGTCCTTCTACCTGCTGTACTTCTCGGGGCTGTTCGACTGGGCGCTGGACAAGCACTGGGCGCACCTGCTGATGAACGCCCACTTCCTGCTGGTCGGCTACGTCTTCTACTGGCCGGTGATCGGCATCGACCCGTCGCCGCGCCGGCTGCCGCACATCGCCCGGCTCGGCATGGTCTTCGCGTCGCTGCCGTTCCACGCGTTCTTCGGCGTGATCCTGATGGGCATGCAGACGGTCATCGGCGAGCAGTTCTACCAGCGGCTCGCGTTGCCGTGGACCGCCGACCTGCTGTCCGACCAGCGGCTCGGCGGCGGGATCGCGTGGGCGGCCGGCGAGCTGCCGCTGCTGATCGTGGTGGTCGCGCTGCTCGTCCAGTGGGCGAGGGCGGACGACCGGGAGGCCCGGCGGCTGGACCGCCGGGCCGACACCGATGGTGACGAGGATCGCGAGGCCTACAACGCGATGCTCAAGAAGCTGTCCGACCAGACCTAGCCGGCCAGCGGTCGCCGGAAGCCGCGGACCGCGGCCACGACGCCCACCACCAGCAGCCCGACGCTGGCGGCGAGGGCGCCGATGACCCCGTTGCCGACCGGCATGTCCAGCGCGAGGTTGCGCGAGGCGTCGACGGCGTAGGTCAGCGGGTTGATCGTGGCGACCACCCGCAGCCAGACTGGCAGGCCGTCGACGGGCACGAACGCGCTGGAGGCGAACATCAGCGGGAACATCGCGAGGAAGCCCACCGTCTGCATGGACTCCGCGTTGCGCACCCACGCCCCGACGGCGAGGAAGATCCACGACAGGGCCCAGCTCACGGTCAGTGCCAGCAGGAACGCCGGCACCACGCCGAGCACCCCGCCCGCGGGGGAGAAGTCGAACAGCACCGTGGCGGCGATCAGCAGGACGACCAGCTGGACGGCCGTGCGGACCAGGTCGGACAGGCTGCGGGCGACCAGCACGGAGACGTTGCTGACCGGCAGCGAGCGCAGCCGCCCGAGCACGCCGTTCTTCATGTCCGTCACCAGCCCGATCCCGGACTGCAGTGCCGCGCCGACGCCGCTGGTGACGAGGATCGCCGGCATCAGGTAGTTGATGTAGGAGACGCCGGCGGGGAAGGCCGCCCCGCCCGCCATGCTGCCGAAGACCTGGCTGAACAGCAGCAGCATGATCAGTGGTTGCAACAGGCTGAGGACCAGCAGCTTGGGGTCGTTCACCAGGGCACGCAGCGAGCGGCCGGTGAGGATCGAGATCTGGTTGAGCAGGCCGGTGCCCCGCCAGCGGGGGAGCGCCGTGGAGATGGTCGGTGTGGTCATCGTCGCGGTGGTCTTGGTGGCTCCTTCAGGCGGCCTTGTTCTTGGCGAGGGTGAGGTAGACGTCGTCGAGGCTGGGCTCGGTCAGCGCGAGCTCGGCCACCTCGACGTGGGCCTCGTCGAGCGCGCGGACGACGACCGCGAGGTCCGCGGAGGTGGTGACGGGCGTGCGCAGCTCGCCCTTGGGCTCGTCGAGCACGGGCGCGAGGCCGTGCCGCTCGAGGCTCACGATGGCGGCGGGCGCGTCCTGCCGGGTCGCGAGCGTGACGTGCACGGCTCGCTCGCCGACCTGCGCCTTCAGCTCGGCGGCCGTGCCGGCGGCGACGACCCTGCCGGCGGACAGCACGGTGATGCTGTCGGCGAGCCGGTCGGCCTCGTCGAGGTACTGGGTGGTGAGCAATACAGTCGTACCGTCATCGACCAGCCCCTCGACGACCTCCCATAGCCCGATCCGGCTGGCCGGGTCCAGCCCGGTGGTCGGCTCGTCGAGGAAGATCACGTCCGGCCGCCCGACGAGGCTCGCGGCCAGGTCGAGCCGCCTGCGCATGCCGCCGGAGTACGTCTTCGCCGGGCGCCTGGCCGCGCCGGTGAGGTCGAAGAGCTCCAGCAACTCGTCCGCCCTGACCCTGGCCTCGCGCCGGCCGGCGCCCAGCAGCCGGGCGATGAGGACCAGGTTGTCCACGCCCGAGAGCTGCTCGTCGACCGAGGCGAACTGCCCGGTGAGCCCGATCCGCCCCCGCACCAGCTCGCCCTGGCTGGCCACGTCGAACCCGGCGACCGTCGCGCTGCCGCTGGTGGGCGGCAGCACGGTGGTCAGGATGTTGACCAGGGTGGTCTTGCCGGCGCCGTTGTGCCCGAGCAGCCCGAGCACGGACCCGCGCGGGACCTGGACGCTCACCCCGTCCAGCGCCGTGACGGCGCCGAAGGCCATGCTGACGTCGACGGCCTCGATCATGATGTCGCTCATCTGTGGTTCCCCTTTTCTCTGTCTGTGACCCCGTGTGGTTTGTCCATGACCCCGTGCAGGAACAGGTCGACGATCTCCGCCGGGTCGTCGATGGGCTCCCCGAAGCCGCTCGCACGCATCCGGTTGCTGAAGACGAGGCTGAGCAACATCCGCGTGGCCCGCTCCTTGTCGACGCGCAGGTTGTCGGTGACCTCGTCGAACAGGTGGCCCATGGCCTGGGAGACGCGGACGAACTCGGGCGGCGGCCCTGGCTCGCGCGGTTCGCCGTCCCCGTGCATGCGCCGCTGCATGGCCTCCGGCCCCAACCCGCCGCTGCGCGCCGCCTGCCCGATGGACCAGACCCGGTCCAGGTAGCCGCTGACCGCGCGAACGCCTTCGGTCAGCCGGGCGTGGAGCGGCCCGTCGTGCCCGATCGCGGCGATCCTGGCGACCTCCGCCTCGGAGTTCATCCCGGCGTGCACGCAGGCGAGCAGGAGTTCCTGCTTGTCCTTGAAGGCGCGGAAGACCGTGCCCTCGGCGATGCCGGCGGCGGCGGCGATCTGGCTCGTGGAGACGTTCCCGCCGTGTTCGAGCAGGAGGGGAAGGGTGCTGCGCACGATCGCCGCACGCCGCTCCTCCTGGCTCATCGCCGGCGCCCGGCGCCGCTTCTCGTCCTCGACCATGGCCCAACTATATGAGTGAGTTCTCACTCACGTCAATGAGTGAGAACTCACTCAGTTGTGTGTGCCGTACCACACCGCACCGACACCGCGGCTGTTCCGGAGGCGCCTCCGTCGGACCTGTCCACAGCCCCGCGCTCCATCCACAACCCGCCGGTAACTCCCCGCACGCCCGGCCGCGGCACGGCACGCTGGACCCATCCGGCGCACCCGCGCCTCACCAGTGAAAGGACAGCACCATGAGCGTCAACTCGACCCTGATCACCGTCGTCGGCAGGGTGGTCACCGACATCGAGACCCGCGTGATCCCGAACGGCACCAAGGTGGCCAACTTCCGCCTGATGACACAGGAACGCGTCTACGACAAGGAGAACGGCCTGTGGGCGGACGGCGATCGCATGTACCTGAGGGTCGCGTGCTGGCGGAAACTGGCCGACAACGTGGCGGAGTCGCTCCGCAGGGGCGACCAGGTCCTGGTCAGCGGCCGGCTGAAGGTGCGCAAGTACGACACGGAGAGCGGCGCCCATCGCGAAGACCTCGAGGTGGACGCCAAGGCGGTGGGGCCGGACCTGACCCTCCACACGGTCCAGGTCAACCGCCTGGACCGGACGGTCTCGCCCCACCAACAGAAGCTGGTCGATCCACCTCCCGCGCGACTACTCCAGGAGGAGCCCGGCGAGGCGGGCCTCGACGAGCCGCTCACCCAGCCGGAGGTGGTCCAGGCGGCATAGAACTTCCTGCTCAGGCCGCGGTCGGCGTACCTGCCGCCCGAAGGGGCGCGAGGGCCGTTGCCCACGCGACGAGCTGGTCGAGGGTCGTGGCCAGTGCCGTGCTCTGGTGGTCGGCGGGGCTGAACTCGCGGTAGTCGACGAAGTCCGTACGCAGGTTCAGGTTCACCTGGGCCCCGACGTCGGCCATCTGGAGGGAGGCCATGATCGGCCGGAGCTGTTCGACCGCCCGGACACCGCCGTCGTGCCCGTAGGAGACGAACGCCGCCGCCTTGTTGTGCCACTCCGCGTAGACCCGGTCGAGGGCGTTCTTCAGGGCGCCCGGCAGGCCGTGGTTGTACTCCGGCGTCACGAACAGGTAGCCGTCATAGCGCGCGACCGTCTGGGCCCAGGCGTGCGTGTGCGGCTGGCTGTAGCGGCCGAGTGCCGGCGGCAGTGGCTCGTCGAGCGGCGGCAGGTCGGCCTCCGCGAGGTCGACCAGCTCGAAGCGGGCGTCGGTGCGGGCGGCGGCCTGGTCGAGGACCCAGCGGGCGACCGTCTCGCCCACGCGGCCGGGACGGGTGCTGGCGAGGACCACCGCGATGGTGGGCACCTGGTTGCGGCGGTGGCCGGCGAACTGGTCGACCAGGGCCGTGAGCGCGTCATCGCCGAAGATCAGCTCCTGGTTCGCGGCGGAGGTCGCGGCGGACTCGGCGGCGCGGGGGAACAGATCCCGCTCGTACGCGGCCAGGGCCGTCTCGATGTCACCGGGGTGGGCGACGATGGCACGTCCCAGCTCGGCGGCGTCGAGCATGGCGAGGTTGGCGCCCTCCCCGGCGAAGGGGGACATGAGGTGCGCGGCGTCACCCAGGAGGGTCACGCCGGGCACGCGGTCCCAGCGGTGGTCGATCGGCAGGGCGTGGATGCGGCGCGGCACCACGGGGCCGTCGGCGTCGGCGACCAGCGCGCGTAGGTCGTCGGACCAGCCCTCGAAGTGCGCGAGGACGGCCTTCTTGGCGACCGCGGGGTCGGTGAAGTCGATGCCGTCGAGCCAGTCCTCGTCGGTCCTGAGCGCCGTGTAGACGTGCAGGCTGTCGTCGGTCTCGCGGTGGGCGAGGAAGGCCTTGCGGTCGCCCAGGCAGAAGAAGAAGCCGGCCCCGATCAGCGCGGCGCTCGTCGGGTGCCGCGTGTCGGCGGAGAGGAGATCGGTTTCGACGAAGGAGATGCCCGTGTAGGAAGGGAGGGCGTCGGACACCAGCGAGCGGACCTTCGACCAGGCGCCGTCCGCGCCGACGAGCAGGTCCGTGGTGATCGCCGTGCCATCGGCGAAGGTCACCTCGTGGCGGCCGCCGCCCAGGGCGCGGACCGCTGTCGCCTTCTTGCCCCAGCGGACGGTGCCTGCCGGCAGGGAGTTCAGCAGCAGGTCACGCAGCTGGCCGCGGTCCACCTCGGGCCGGTCGCCGGTGGCGTCGTCCTCCTCGGAGTACCGGACCGCGCCCTGCGGGTCGACGATCCGGAGGGCCTCGCCGCCGGCGTGGACCAGCGTGCGGAACTCGTCGTGCAGGCCGGCGGCGCGCAGTGCGAGCTGACCGGCGTCGGTGTGGATGTCGAGCATGCCGCCCTGGGTGCGGGCGTCCGCGGACGGCTCCAGGTCGAAGACTGCGGCCTCGATGCCGTTGACGTGCAGTATCCGAGCAAGTGTGAGGCCGCCGAGGCCGCCTCCGATGATCGCGATGGGATAAGTCATGTGAAGCTCCCTAGAAGTTGATCTGTCTGGTGTTGGTGTCCCGGATCGCCGGGGCACGGGTGTGACTGAGGCGGTGAACGGCCGGTCCGGCCCCACGGTCTGCTCGCGTTGGCCCGGCGCTTGTCGCCGTGCTCCGGCGTCGCTGGGCGACGGCCGACTGTCCACCTCGCGCCGGTCACCTCGACGGCGTGGCGCGACCACTGGGTCAGCTGTCGGTGCCCGGTATGGGCGTGTGGGTGATGCCGCTGATGACCACGTGGAAGCACCACGCCAGGCGCTCGCGGGGCGTGCCGCCCTGCAGGCTGGCCGCCAGGGCGTGGACGTACGGGTAGGTCGCCGCCGGTGCCTCCTGGACGGCGTGGACGAGGGCGTCCCACTCGGCCTGGGGGTCGCCCGTCTGTTCGCGGGTGCCGTGCTCGGCAGCGTTCGCCGTGGCGACCAGCAGGAGCACGTCCACGCCCCAGCCGGCCCGCTCCGGCGGCACGCCACCGTCGGCCAGCAGGGCCAGCAGGCGCTCCACGAGCCGCAGGTAGTGCTCGCCGTGCGGCCGGACGGACAGCGCCATGCGGGCCAGTGCCGGGTGCGCGAACAACACCTCGGTGTAGGAGGTGAGCACCTCCACCAGCCGGTCGCGCCAGTCGTCGTCGCTCGCCGCGTCGAGGTCGACCTCACCGAGCAACTCGTCCAGCACGGCCGCGTGCAGCTCCGCCGTGTTGGCGACGTAGACGTACAGCGAGGCCGGGCCGGTGTCCAACTCCTGCGCGAGCCGGCGCATGGTCACCTTCTCCAGGCCCTCGGCCCGCATCACGGCGACGGCGGTCGCGACGATGCCCTCGCGGGAGAGCGCCGGTTTCGCGGGACGTTCGCGCCGGCTGGTCGGAGCCTTCTCACGGGGGGTCACGACACTACTGTAACGAACATGTTCGTTGCGAACAAGTTCGGAGCGAACATGTTCGTCAGGCGATGAGATCAGCATGGAAGAAGGTGATCCGAGCCCGATTCGACGTCAGGAAGGGAGTTGATCGGTCGAACAGCGCGCGGGGGACTCCCCCGGCTGGAGGATGCCGCTGACTTGACAGGCTTGCGGGGGTACGTTCAGCCACACCGCGGTCATGGCCGAGCACGGACCGCTCTACGATCGCGCCCATGGCCGAGTTCATCTACACCATGAAGAAGGTGCGCAAGGCGCACGGGGACAAGGTCATCCTCGATGACGTCACAATCGCCTTCTACCCCGGGGCGAAGATCGGCGTCGTGGGTCCCAACGGCGCCGGCAAGTCGAGCGTGCTCAAGATCATGGCGGGCTTGGACCAGCCGAACAACGGCGAGGCGT
Organism: Actinophytocola sp.; assembly: GCF_045807065.1. GTDB lineage: Bacteria > Actinomycetota > Actinomycetes > Mycobacteriales > Pseudonocardiaceae > Actinophytocola. The sequence continues at coordinate 8,301 of NZ_JBJMIE010000508.1, forward strand.
TCCTGTCCCCCGGGTACAGCGTCGGCATCCTGCAGCAGGAACCACCGCTCAACGAGGACAAGACCGTCCTGGGCAACGTCCAGGAGGGCGTTGGCGAGGTCTACCAGAAGCTCGTCCGCTACAACGAGATCACCGAGAAGATGGCGACGGACTACTCCGACGAGCTCATGGACGAGATGGGCCAGTTGGGGGAGGAACTCGACAACGCGGATGCCTGGGACCTGGACTCCCAGCTCGAGCAGGCCATGGACGCCCTGCGCTGCCCGCCGCCGGACGCGGATGTCAAGGTGCTCTCCGGTGGTGAGCGCCGCCGGGTGGCCCTGTGCAAGCTGCTGCTGTCCAAGCCCGACCTGCTGCTGCTGGACGAGCCGACCAACCACCTGGACGCGGAGAGTGTCCTGTGGCTGGAGCAGCACCTGTCGCAGTACCCGGGCGCGGTCCTGGCGGTGACCCACGACCGGTACTTCCTCGACAACCTGTCGCAGTGGATCCTGGAGCTCGACCGCGGGCGGG
>NZ_JBJMIE010000509.1:0-11498 GCF_045807065.1 Actinophytocola sp.
CAGGTCCACGTTCATCTTGCGCAGCATGTGCTTGAGCTGGTTGACCGTGCCGCCGTAGAGCGCCGACGACGAGACGACGTGGTCGCCCGGCGCCAGCAGCGTGAACAGCGCGGCGGCCTGCGCGGCGATCCCGCTCGCGAACGCCACCGCGCCGGCCGCGCCCTCCAGGTTCGCGACGCGCTCCTCGAACACCGCGACCGTCGGGTTCATGATGCGCGAGTACGTGTTGCCGTACTCCTGCAGGTTGAAGTACGCCGCGGCGGACTCCGGGTCCTCGAACACGTAGCTCGTCGTCTGGAAGATCGGCACCGCGCGTGCGCCCGTGTTCGGGTCCGGGCGCTGACCGGCGTGCAGCTGCCGGGTCTCGAACCCGAACTCGTGGTCGGACTCGACACGGGGGGAATCGTCGGTCACCAGTACCTCTTCCTCGGCCACGAATTTCTCGGCCGCTCCGGCCGACGTTACCCGCCCAGCAGGAAGCGGCGGACGATCGGCGTCTGTCGTTCTTCTTCGAGAAGGAAGCAGTCGTGGCCGTACGGCGCGTCGATCAGGTGCAGCTCGGTCGGCCTGCCGAGCGCGCGCAGGGCGTCGTGGATCTCCTCGGACGCGAGCGGTGGGTAGAGCCAGTCGGAGCTGAACGTGATCAGGAGCGTCCGCGCGTTCACCCCGTCGAGCGCCCGGGTGAGTGACCCGCCGTACTGCCGCGCGAGGTCGAAGTAGGTCAGCGCACGCGACATCGTCAGGTAGGTGTTGGCGTCGAAGCGCCTGACGAACGAGTCGGCCTGGTGGCGCAGGTAGTTCTCCACCTCGAACTCGGGTTCGGTGAGGGTGTAGCGGATGTCCTCGGCGAACTGCAGCCTGCGGCCGAACTTGTCGCGCAGGGCCGGCGCCGAGAGGTAGGTGACGTGCCCGACCATTCGCGCCACGCCCATGCCGGCGTCGGGGGCGCGGCCCGTGCCGTAGTAGTGGCCACCCTGCCAGTCCGGGTCGCGCATGATCGACTCGCGGGCAATCGCGTTCCACGCCATGCCCTGCGGGTGCAGGGCGTGGGTGCTGGCGATCACCACGATCGAGTCCACCTGCTCGGGGTAGCCGATGGCCCATTCGAGGGCCTGCATGCCGCCGAGCGACCCGCCGGCCACCGCCGCGAGCCGCTCGATGCCCAGGGCGTCGAGGAACGCGCGCTGGGTCCGGACCATGTCGGCCACCGTGATGACCGGGAAGTCCGGCCCGTACGGCCGGCCGGTCGCGGGGTCGGTCGACGACGGCCCGGTCGTGCCGCGGCAGCCGCCGAGCAGGTTGGTGGACACGACGAAGAACCGGTCGGTGTCGAAGGCCTTGCCGGGGCCGATCATCCCGTCCCACCAGCCGAGTGCCTGGCCGGCCGCGCCGTCCCGGTCCTCGGCCGCGAACCCGTCCCGCGTGCTCGCCTCCGGGGCGACCGTCGAGAAGCCGGCCGCGTGGGCGTCGCCGCTGAGCGCGTGGCACACCAGGACGACGTTGTCGCGCTCGCGGGAGAGGGTGCCGTAGGTCTCATACGCCACGCGGACCGGATACAGCTCCCGGCCGCAGTCCAGCCGCACCGGATCCGGCAGGTCGAGGTATCGCGTCCGCACCTCGCCGACGGATCCGGCCGTGAGCGTCGACGCGGGAACCATGGCCGCATCATAACTATCGCCGCAGGTCCCACGCCTGTCCCGCCGGCCCGTCTCGAAGTCTGAGACGCAGGTCAGACCGCGTGTAGGGTCCCGTTCCGGCACGTGAAAACCCATGAGCTCGAGAGGACCGTCGCATGACGACGATCGGCAGCATCGACAACGGCGTCAACGTCCAGGCACTGCTCGACGCACGCGAGGCACTGAAGGGCGCGCCCGAGGCCGCCCAGTTCACCTGGCGTTCGACCACGCGGTGGGAGAACGGCGTGCACAGCACTTCGACGGTCAAGAACTTCTTCGGCCTCGGCGCCGAGCAGGACCACAAGGCGGAGTCGACGTTCACCGCCGACCACCCCGAGGTCTTCGCGGCCGAGGACCACGGCATCACCCCGATCGAGTACCTGCTCGTCGGCCTGGGCAGCTGCCTGACGGCGGGTGTCGCGTCCGTCGCGCAGAACCGCGGCATCCAGCTGCGCTCGGTCGAGGCGGTCCTCGAGGGCGAGCACGACATCCGCGGCATCCTCGGCGCCGACAGCGACGTCCGCAACGGCTACAACGGCATCAAGGTGACGTTCCACATCGACGCCGACGCGTCCAAGGAGGACATCGAGGCGCTGGTCGCCCAGTCGCAGAAGCGTTCCGCGGTGTTCGACGCGCTGACCAACCCGACGGACGTCACCGTCGAGGTCGCCTGAGTCCCTCGGGGTCACATGGAACGCACCACCGCGGTCGTCATCGGCGCGGGCCACGCGGGCCTGGCCGCGAGCCACTTCCTGCGCGAGCGGGCGGTCGACCACGTCGTGCTCGAACGCGGCCAGGTGGCGAACTCCTGGCGGCGCGAACGCTGGGACTCGCTGCGGCTGCTCACGCCCAACTGGCAGAGCCGGCTGCCGGGCCAGGGCTATGACGGCCCGGATCCCGACGGCTACATGACGATGGGCGAGGTGGTCGAGTTCATCGACCACTTCGCCGCCGTGTCGGGTGCGCCCGTCCGCACCGGCACGACCGTCACGTCGTTGCGTCGCACCGACGACGGCTACCACGTGACCACCGACCGCGGCTCCATCGCCTGCCGGACCGTCGTGATCGCCAGCGGCGCGTGCAACCGCCCGGCCGTGCCGCGGCTGCGCGAGGCGGTCCCGGGGACCGTCGAGCAGGTCACGCCGTTCGACTACCGCGGTCCCGAGGCGCTGCCCGACGGCGGCGTGCTCGTCGTCGGCGCGTCGGCCACCGGCGTGCAGCTGGCGGCCGAGATCCACCGGTCCGGCCGGCCGGTGACGCTGTCCACGGGGGAACACGTGCGGATGCCACGCACCTACCGCGGCCGGGACGTGCTGTGGTGGATGGACGCGTCGGGCGTGTGGGAACAGCGGTACGACCAGGTGCCCGACCTCACCAGGGCGCGTCGCCTGGGTTCGCCACAGCTCGCCGGCACGCCGGACCGGTCGTCGCTCGACCTCAACACGCTGACCGCCACGGGCGTCGAACTGGTCGGCCGCGCGGCAGCCGTGCGAGACGGTGAACTGCTCTTCTCCGGCGGCCTGCGCAACGTGATCTCGTTGGCGGACCTCAAGATGGACCGCCTGCTGAACACGTTCGACGAGTGGGCGCGAACGTCCGGTGTGGACAGCGAGGTCAAGCCATCCGAACGCTTCGAGCCGACGCACGTGCCGAAGTCCACCCGGCTGCGGCTGGACCTGCGCGCCGGCGCGGTCCGAACCATCGTGTGGGCGACGGGTTTCCGCCCGGACTACACGTGGCTCGACGTCCCGGTACTCGACGAGAAGGGCCACCTGACCCACGACGGCGGCGTCGTGGACAGCCCGGGCCTGTACGCCCTGGGCCTGCCCGTCATGCGCCGCCGCAAGTCCACCTTCATCCACGGCATCGAGGACGACGCGCGTGAGGTGGTCGACCACCTCACGCACTACCTGGCAACGCCCCGGTGACCGGCTCAGGAACCACCGGGAAGGGTGTCCTTGCCGGGAACATGGCTCATGTACATGCCACGCCGCAGTTCCGCGGCACCGAACGTGTCGGGGCCGCGGCCGTCTTTCGCACGCAGCTGACGCAGCTCCCTGCGTACCGCGCGCCCCTCTTTCCCGCCCCGCATCGCCACGAGCGTGACGACGAGTGCCAACGCCAGAACCAGAATTGATATCCCCCAGATACCCATGCGCCCACTGTGCTCCACCCCTCGGCAAAAAGCCAGCGAATATCCGCGTGGCACCCAAACCGCGATGAGAAATAATTCTTCCGGCGGCCATCGGCCCACGGCACCGCCACGCCTTTCGCGAAACGAGTATCCTCTGCGCGCGCCTGCGCGGCCTCCCTGCACCCATCCGCGACACCCGGATCCCGTCGAGCATTGCGAGAGAAACCAGTGCGCTGGCGAGGTTTTTCGCCGTCGAAGGGGTGAGTCGGAAGGGCGGCCCGGTGCTCGGGGCCACTTTTCCGGTCAGTGGTGGGAGGCGGTCAGATCGCGGACAGGGTCATGCGGTTCGGGCCGGCGCCCCTGGTGTTGCGGCACTCGAAGTTGCCCTTCGACTTCTCGTACATCATGCGTAGGCAGGTGCCCAGTGCGCGTTGGCCGTAGTAGTTCGGGTGCATGCTCTCCTGGAGGTCGCCCTGGGGGGTGAGGCCGGTGACGGCCCAGCGGATCCACTCGGACTCCGCGCCCGAGACGGGGTTGGTGGCGTTGTTGCCCTGTCCGGCCTGGTGTGCGTCCTTCGCGCACACCTCGCGGCCGCTGAACGTGTTCTGCAGGTCGAGGAAACGCACGGACCGTGCGCTGGCGACCGACTTCAGTTGTGCGGCGACCGTGGGCACGAGCTCGTTGTGCGCCCAGTCGGCGTCGGAGTTCCAGACCGGGCAGCCGCCCTCCTTGAAGCGGGGGCCGCTTTCCGCGATGCGGAAGTCGTCGCCGGCCGGGAGTGGTGACGGGTAGGACTGCAGCACGAACTGGTAGCCGGCCTTTCCCTGGGCGTCGTCGACGATCTTCCTGATCGCGTTGATGGTGGCGCCGACGTCCGACTTGAGCTGGTTGAGCTGGCCGTTGATCTGCGACTCCCACCTCGGCTGGCACCGGTAGCTGCCGATCGGCGTGAGGTAGCCCAGGATGCAGTCCGTGATGATGTCCTTGAACTTCAGGTCGTTGCCGCCGATGGACAACACGACCAGCTTGACCCGGTAGTTCTTCACCGTGTCCCGGAGCAGGTCGAGCTGGTTCGGCTGCTGGCGGCCCGGGTCGCCGTTCTGCACGTCGCTCGTCGTGGCGCCGGAGCAGGCCAGGTTGACGGCCTTGACGTCCTCGATGCCGGCGCTGGCGATCTCGGCCGAGGTCGACCGGTGGCACTTGTTCGTGTCGGAGTCCGAGTTGCCGTAGACCCACTGCGTGTTGGTGCTGCAACCGCGCCCTTCACACCTGGTGGCGAGGTCGGTGCCCCACTTGTCGCCGTCGTCGTTGAGTGCGTTGCCGCGCCAGCGACCCGCCTCACCCGAGATGTAGCTGTCACCGAGCGAGACGACCACGGCGGGCTTGTCCGTCGCCCCCACCGGTTCGGGCGCCGCCTGCGCGTCGACCGTCGCCGTCACGGCGACTGCCGCCACGACGGCCGCGATCGTCATCAGCCGGTGCCGGCCGCGGAAAGAGGGGGACATCGACTTCAACTCCTGTGCTGGAAGTGATGAATGCTGTGTCACTGGCAGGGCAGGATGAAATCGAACACCTTCTGACCGCTGTGAATTTCCCAGTTGTACCAGTAGGGGCCGTCCTGGACGAAGTCGGCCGTGAGCGTGTAGTCACCGCCGCCGTGGCAGAAGCCGGCCTTCCCGATGACCTCTCCTTCCTTTCCACCCTGGTCGTCGGCGATTCCGCTCGCTATCGTGTGCCCATTCCGGCTGACGGCGAAATCGAGGTCGAGCCTGCACGGGTACTTGTCGTTCGCGTAGTACCAGGCGGCGCCCCAGTAGTACTGGCACTCCCGCCACTGCAGCACGGGCGCGACGTACTGGCCGTCGGTCCTGAGGCAGAGCCGCGTCTCGGAGTAGGTCCAGCGGCCTTCGCTGTACAGGCTCCGCCACCCGCCGCACTCCTGCGCCGCGCGGGTCACCCTCCGGTCGGGCGTGTCCGCGGCGGCGGCACCAGCACCGACGAACACGCCACTGAATCCGATCAGCGCAGCCAGAACGGGCAGTATTCGACGCATGGGAAATTCCCTGTTCTTTCGGAGTGGGCGCGTTCCTTTGCTCGGTCATCGCGATCGTAGAACCTGCGAAGTCAGGCCACAAACCCCGACCACCTGAATGGGCCGCGAAATACCCGGCAGATGACGTTGCCCGTTCCGCCTCCATCACGCACAGCACCGAGATTCAACGAGAAATGCTGACCATTGCACCAACGAAAGGGTGTCGGGCGCCGCGTTGTCACCGCACGGTGACGACGGCCGCGCGCGAAGGGGCACGTCCCGCCCGGAGGTGGCGGCGAGGCGCATGCCCGGTGCGGGCGGGACGCGGCGCCGCGCACCACCCACGAGCACGCGGTGCCGCGGACCTCACGCCGGTGCGGGGTTGGCGAGCAGCACCCGGGCACGGTCGAGGTCGGCGCACAGCTGCGCGAGATCCCCGCCACCCGTTCCGTCGCGCTCGACCACCGACGCCCGGACCGGGGCGAGTTCGGTCAGCTCGGCGAACAGGTCCCACACCTGCGCGCCGACCGGGGCGCCATGCGCCTCCGCCCCACCCCCGGACGTGCCACCGGCCGTCAGGTGCACCTCGGCCACGCGTTCCGCCGGCAGCCGGCGCAGGAACTCCGACGCGTCCACGCCGTGCTCCCGGGCCGCGCGCCGGAGCAGGGCGAGGTTCAGCACCAGCCCGCAGTCGCAGTGTTCGAGGACCGCGGTGGCGAGGTCCGCGACGCCCGGCACGTCGTACTCGGCGATCTCCAGCAGGAACGGCACACCCACGCCGTCCTGGATGCACTGCGCCCGTGCGCTCAACGTGTGCAGCGACTTCTCCGGCCGCAGCCGGGACGGCCACAGGTGCCCGCTGAACCACGGTGAGCCCCACTCCGCGACCAGCCCCGCCGCGGCCGCCATCGCGTGTGCGTCCATCTCGCCCGGCACGTCGAACGCCGGCTCCACCCCGTGCGGCACCACCGGAACGGGCAGCCGCCCCAGCCGCGTCCGCTGTTTCGCCGGCAGGGTCCGGCACCGCTCGACGACGACCTCCACCCACTCCGCACCCGGCGACCCACCACGCAACCACGAGTCCCAGCACCGCCGATAACCCACGCCCGAACCGAGCCGAGGAAGACCAGACACCGAACCCCTCCCCTCCTGCACCGCAATCGACACGACAGCGGTACCCGTGACCTCGACACGTCCCCCTACGACGGGAAGCAGTTCACTCCACAGCGCACACAACACGACCCGAACGAGTGACGGCAGGTGACGCTTGGATCATCGCGCAGCGGCGTGGGCAGCCGACCGCGGACCTCACCGAGCCGTCCGCCTCAGTCCTCGACGTCGCCCGGCACCGAGACGGTGGCGGTCACGTCCGCGTCACCGTCCAGTGTGTACACCCACAATGCCTAGGCATGCGCCGGAACGCGCTGGGTCAACGCCACCTCGTCACCCGCGTAGACCTCCGGCAGGCCGTCGTCGACGAGGAGGGTCAGGCCCGGCGTCGAGGAGGGTGGCCGACGCCAGCACCGGCCAGTCGACCTCGCGGGCGCCGGCGGCGTCGCCACCCGCCGCGCTAGTTGATGAAGCCCTTGGCGATCATCCAGTCGCGGGCCACCTTGGCCGGGTCGCGGCCGTCGACGTCCACCTGTTTGTTCAGCTCGATGATCTCCTTGTTGTCGAGCGCGTCGGACACCGGCGCCATGACGTCGGCGATCTGGGGGTACCGGTCCAGGAACTCCTTGCGCAGGGTCACCGAGGCGTTGTACTGCGGGAAGAACTTCCTGTCGTCGGCCAGTACGCGCAGGTGCAGGCCGGCGATGCGGCCGTCGGTGGTGAAGACCTCGCCGAAGTTGCACGTGCCGCCCGCGAGCGCGCTGTAGATCGCGCCGGCGCCGAAGGTCTTCGTCCTGGTCACGTCGAAGCCGTACGTCCTGCGCACGCCCGGCATGCCGTCGGGCCGGCTGGCGAACTCGGTCTCGACGCAGAACACCGCCTCCTCCGGGTGCTGCCGGAGGAACCTGGTCATGTCGCTGTTGGTCGTCAGGCCGTGCTCGGCGGCGTAGGACTCGGTCGTCGCGAACGCGTAGGTGTTGTTGACCTCCGAATACGGCAGCCACACGATCCCGTTCCGCGCCAGGTCCGCCTTGGACACGGCCTCGTACTGCGCCTTCTCCTCGGGGATCGGCTTGTCGTTGCCGAGGTAGGACAGCCAGCCGGTGCCCGTGTACTCCCACTGCACGTCCACCTGGCCGTCGACCAGTGCGTACCGGGAGCTGTTGGAACCGCTGATGTTGGTCAGGTCGATGGCGTTGGCGCCCGCCGCCTCCAGCGCCAGCTCCGCGAGGTAGCCGAGGACGATCTGCTCGGTGAAGTCCTTCGAGCCGACGGTGATGTCGACGTCCGCCAGTTCCGGCACCGGCCTGATCGAGCCAGGACGCACCTCGAACGGCAGCGCCGCGTTCACGTCCAACCCGCAGGCCGCGGTGGCGAACACCAGCAGTGCCGCCGCGAGCGCGCGCCGCTTCATGACAGTCCCTTCGGTCCGAGGTACTCCTCGAGCAGCGCGCCGACCCAGTCGACGAGCAGGGCGAGGCCGGCGGCCAGCACCGCGCCGACCACCAGCACGGGCACCCGGTTGAGCTTGTAGCCCGCGTCGACGAGCTCCCCGAGGCCGCCGCCGTTGACGAAGAACGCCAGGGTCGCCGTGCCGACCGCCAGTACGAGCGACGTGCGCAGCCCGGCCAGGACCAGCGGCACGGCCAGCGGCAGCTCGATGCGCAGCAGCACGGCGTGCGCCGGCATGCCGATGCCGCGGCCGGCGTCGACCAGGGCCGGGTCGACCGACTCGATGCCGGTGATCGTGTTCCGCAGCACCGGGAGCAGCGAGTAGAGCGCGATCGGCAGCGCGGCGGCCCACAGGCCGTCCTGCCCCGTCCACAGGAAGTACAGCACGAGCACGCCCAGCGCGGGCGCGGCCTGGCCGATGTTGGCGACGGCGATGACCACCGGCGCGGCACGTCGGGCCCACGAGCGGGTGACCAGCACGCCGAGCGGGACGGCGGCGACGACCACGATGGCCGCGACCACCACCGTGATCAGCAGGTGCTCCCAGGTCTTCGTCAGCAGCACGCCCGCCTGGATGGACTGCGCCTCGATGGCGTCGTTGTCGCGGGTGAACGCCCACGCCAGCACGACCCCGACGATCACGACGACCGCGGCGGGCTGCGCGAACAGCCGCACCCGGTCGGCGCGGCGGGAGCCCGACTCGGTCGTGAAGGCGGTGGTCTCGGTCGTCGTGCCCGGTGTCACCGTGCTCACGAGGTCGCGCTCCCCATGTCGTGCTCCTCGCGGATGTGCGCGATGGTGTCGGTGACCGTCGTGATGTCGATCGTGCCGACGTACTCGCCGCGCGAGCCGGTCACCACCGCGTTGCCGCCCTCGACGAGGATCGCCTCCAGCGCGTCCTGGAGCGTCGACTGGGTGCTCACCGAGTCGCCGACGGGCCGGCCCACGGTCGCGAGCGACGCGGTCGTGGCCAGGTCGCGCACGTGCACCCAGCGCAGCGGGCGTCGCCGCGCGTCCAGCACCAGCGCCCAGGTCCTGCCCTCGGCGGTCATCCTGCCGCGCAGTTCGGCGGGTGACTCCTGCTCACCCACCGCGGTGACGGCGGTGTCGGAGTAGTCGACGTCCCGCACGCGCAGCAGGGTGAGCTGCTTGAGCGAGGCGCCCGCACCGACGAAACCGGCGACCGTGTCGTCGGCCGGGTTGGCGAGGATCGTCTCCGGGGTGTCGTACTGCAGGACCGCCGACCGGTCGCCGAGCACGGCGATCTTGTCCCCGAGCTTGACCGCCTCGTCGAAGTCGTGCGTGACGAACACGATCGTCTTGCGCAGCTCGGTCTGCAGCCGCAGCAGCTCGTCCTGCAGGTTGCCCCGGGTGATCGGGTCGACGGCGCCGAACGGCTCGTCCATCAGCAGCACCGGCGGGTCGGCGGCCAGCGCCCTGGCCACGCCGACACGCTGCTGCTGGCCGCCGGAGAGCTGGCGCGGGTAGCGGTGGCGGAACTGTGCCGGGTCGAGGCCGACGAGGTCCATCATCTCGTCGACGCGGTCGCCGACCCGCTTGCGGTCCCAGCCGAGCAGGCCCGGCACGACCGCGATGTTCTGGGCCACCGTGAAGTGCGGGAACAGGCCGGCCTGCTGGATCGCGTAGCCGATCCTGCGGCGCAGCTCGTCGGGGTTGAGCTTGCGGGTGTCCTCGCCGCCGACGGTGATCGTGCCCGACGACGGCTCGATCAACCGGTTGATCATGCGCATCGTGGTGGTCTTGCCGCAGCCGGACGGGCCCACCAGGATCACGATCTTGCCCGCCGGGATCGTCAGGGTGACGTCGGAGACGGCGGGTTCCCTGCTGCCCGGGTAGCGCTTGGTGACGTTCGTCAGCTGGATCTCGGCCCCGGTCGCACTGTCGTTCGCGCTGTCGTTGGCGCTGTCAGCCACGGATACCCCTCGAAACGGTGAGACGACTGATCAGGAAGTAGACGCCCTCGAGCAGCAGGGCGAGGATGACCACGCCGAGCGTGCCGGCGAGCGCCTGGTTGGTCGCGTTCGCGCTGCCGGCCCGGACGAGGCCGAGGAAGACCTCACCGCCGAGGCCCGGCCCCTTCGCGTAGGCGGCGATCACGGCGATGCCCATGAGCATCTGGGTGGCCACGCGCATCCCGGCGAGGATCGCGGGCCACGCGAGCCGCAGCTCGACCCTGGTCAGCACGGCGGCCCTGCCCATGCCGATGCCCTTGGCCGCGTCGGCGACGGCGGGATCCACCCCGGCCAGCCCGACGATCGTGTTGCGGGTGATCGGCAGCAGCGCGTACAGCACGAGCGCGATCACCGTGGGCGTCGCCCCCAGCCCGAACACGGGGATCAGCAGGCCGAGCAGCGCGAACGACGGGATGGTCAGGATCGTGCTGGCCAGTGCCGTGGCCACGGCCGAGCCGGCGGGGCTGCGGTACACGGCGACGCCGATCAGCACACCGGCGATCGCCGCGATGACCGTGGCCTGCACCACCTCGCTGACGTGCAGCAGGGCCTGCAGCGAGAGCCGGTCCCACCGGTCGGCGACGTACTCGAGCAGGGTCATGGGCGACCCGCTCTCGCCGCGCCGTGGGGTTCCTCGTCGGCGGGTCCTCCCTGCCTGCGCGTCATCGCGTCCTCCTTCCCGGCCTGAGCCGTTCGGGTCAGCACCCTAGGGGCTGATCGGGTGACCCCAAGGTCCAACGGGTGACGATCGTCAGTGATCGTGTGCATACCGTTACCAGTTCACCACGCGCGGCCCTCTCCCGACGCGCCGGACCACGCGTGTCGCTGTTCACCGGTCCAACGATCGCGGACGAGGCGGGGTGGGATGGAACCGGACGTCGATGCCGTCGTCGCGGGTGCCGGGCTGGCCGGGCTCGTCCCGGAGCTGCGCGATTTGCCCGGCAGGTCCGCGCACCAACCGTGGACCGCTCCCGTCGACCCGGTGCCGCGCTACCCACCCCCGGTGGTCGACCACGGCGCGGAACGGCGGGCCGCCCTCACCCGCTACGACGCGGTGGCCGCGACCCGCTGACACCCTTCGCCGCGCCGGCGCCCGTCAGCGCTCCGGCGGCCGATGCCTC
>NZ_JBJMIE010000510.1:0-12726 GCF_045807065.1 Actinophytocola sp.
GACCTCGACGACTTCAACCGGATCGCGGACCGCACGCCGCTGCTCGCCGACGTGAAGCCCTTCGGCCGGTTCGTGATGACCGACGTGGACCGCGTCGGAGGCGTCCCGGTCGTCCTGCGTGCGCTGTTGGACGCCGGCCTGCTGCACGGGGACACGCTCACCGTGACCGGCAGGACGATGGCCGAGAACCTGGCCGACATCGCCCCGCCGGACGTCGACGGCACGATCGTCCGCGCCCTGAGCAACCCGATCCACCCCACCGGCGGCATCACCATCCTGCGCGGGTCGCTGGCGCCCGACGGCGCGGTGGTGAAGTCGGCCGGGTTCGACTCGGACGTGTTCACGGGCACCGCACGGGTGTTCGACCGGGAACGCGCGGCGATGGACGCGCTGGAGGACGGCACGATCGCGGCCGGTGACGTGGTGGTCATCCGGTACGAGGGCCCCAAGGGCGGGCCGGGGATGCGGGAGATGCTCGCGATCACCGCGGCCATCAAGGGCGCCGGGCTGGGCAAGGACGTCCTGCTGCTCACCGACGGCCGGTTCTCCGGCGGCACGACCGGCCTGTGCGTCGGACACGTCGCCCCCGAAGCGGCGGACGGCGGGCCGATCGCGCTCGTCCGCGACGGCGACCCGATCACGCTCGACGTCGCGAACGGCACGCTGGACCTCGGTGTGGACCCCACCGAGCTGGCCGCCCGCCGCCAGGGCTGGGCGCCGCTGCCCGCCCGCTACCAGCGCGGCGTGCTGGCCAAGTACAGCAAACTCGTCGGCTCGGCGTCCAAGGGCGCGGTCTGCGGATAACACCGCTGTTCGTCTGCCCACCGTGGACGTATCGTCTACCCGTCCACGGTGTCGGTGAAGGCCGAGGGAGAAGTCATGGGACGCGTCGGGCCGTTGATCCTCTGCTGCGCGTTGGCCGTCGGCCTGGTCGCCGCGGCGAACCCGGCGGCCTACGCGGCGCCAGGACGGTTTTCTCCCGGTGCGCCCGGCGCGGGAGACCCGTACTTCCCCGACATGGGCAACGGGGGCTACGACGTCGGCCACTACGACATCCGGCTCGCGTTCAACCCGAGCACCAAGGCGATCACCGCGACCACGACGATCACCGCCAGGGCCACACAGGACCTCTCCCGCTTCGACCTGGACTTCCAGGGACCGCTGACGATCAGCAGGCTCTCGATCGACGGGCGCGGCGCCGCCTACACCCGCGGCGGCGCGCAGGAGCTGGTGATCACCCCACCGGACGGGCTGCGGAAGGGCCGGACGTTCACCGTCTCGGTGAGCTACGCCGGGGTGCCGCGGAAGATCGACGACCCGGCGCTGGGCGTCTCCGGCTGGGTCGCCACGACCGACGGCGCGGTGGCGCTCAACCAGCCGATCGGCGCGGCGACCTACTACCCGGTGAACGACACCCCCAACGACAAGGCGACCTACACCCAGACCGTCACCGTGCCACGTGGACTCACCGTGCTGGCCAACGGGGAGCCCGGCCCCGTCACCACCCGCGGCGGCCAGACGACCTACCGCTGGCACATGAACCGGCCGATGGCCAGCGAGCTGAGCATGATCGCCATCGGCGACTACGACGTCACCCGCGGCGTGACGGCCGACGGTCTCCAGAACATCACCGCGATCGGCAGGTCGATCGACACCAAGCCCGGCCAGGGCAAGGTCCTCAACCAGACCACGGCACAGATCATCCACTGGGAGTCCACGGCGTACGGGCGGTACCCCTTCGACTCGACCGGCGGCATCCTCGCCGACGTCGGTGTCCACTACGCCCTGGAGACACAGAGCCGACCCGTCTACGACCACAAGACCAGCGACGTCGACGGCGACCTGCTCGCCCACGAGCTCGGCCACCAGTGGTTCGGCGACAGCCTCACCCCGACGCGCTGGGCCGACATCTGGCTCAACGAAGGCTTCGCCACCTACTCCGAGTGGCTCTACCAGGAGAAGTTCAACGGCACCCCGGTACAACAGTCCTTCGCGGAGGCCTACGCCGGCGAAGAGGACTGGAGCGGCAAGGTCGCCGACCCGGGCCGCGACCACATCTTCGACGACCTCGTCTACACCCGCGGCGCCCTGACCTTGCAGGCCCTACGCACAACCATCGGCGACGACGCCTTCCTGCGACTGCTCACCCTGTGGCCCACCACCTACCGGTACGGCAACGTCTCCACCCAGACGTTCATCCAGTTCGTCGAACGCCTGACCCACCGCGACCTCGACGGGTTCTTCCACACCTGGCTCTACCAGCCGGGCAAACCGAAGCTCTGACCGCCGCGCCGCCACCTGGCGCCCCAAAGCACGTCGAGTACGCCCTCACCGACCTGGGCAAGACACTCCAGACCCCGCTGACCGCCATCTGCGAATGGGCGACCCACCACAACCAGAACCTCATCGAGCCATCCACCTGACCTGAACATGGAACTGCGGCGGTGATGGCTCGGCCGCCTGTGCCGAGACATCCGCCAGGCCGCTCCGAAGGCGGTCCAGGCCAGTGACTAGCGGTGGCCTGGCCACAGTCGAACACCACATCCTGGATCTTCGCCACTCCTTCACGATGAACTGTTCCAGCCAGCCGCCCGGTGAGGGGCGTCGGTCAGACGGTGCGACGGGAGCGGGTCAACGCCAGCCAGCCGAGGACCGTCGCGATCAGCCCCAACCCCAGGGCCGCGAACCCCCCGACTATCCCGTAGCCGGTGCCGGGACCGCCCTTGGCGGCGGCCACCACCGCGCCGCCGACGAGCATGGCCGCCGGCCCCGCCACCAGCGCCACGATGGCCCTCGTGCGACCGCCGGGCCGGGCCAGCGCCAGCCCGGCGGATACCACGCCGGCCAGCGCCGCCAGGACGGCCACGGTGCCCACGAGCCTCCCGGGGGTCAGGGTGTAGGCGTCGACGGCGACGAACAGAGGATGGACGGACATGAGGTGCTCCTTCTCTTCTACGAGTGGACGTCGCCGATCATGTCCGCCACTCCCCCCGGCGGTCGTCCGGCGAACGCGGACAGTTCGGGCTGCCGCCGACGCTCCCGTCCGGCTGCCGCGGCGGCCGCAGGAAAGCGCGGAAATACCGCGGCTGCGGTAGTCGACCGGTCGTCCACGCGTAGGACTTGTCCGCGGGGACCTTCGGTTATGGTTCGCGCATGAGCAGGAGCCCGTTCGGTGTCACAGACTGGGCGATCGCCGCCGGTGTCACGGCGATCCTCCTGGTCACCGGGCTGTCCGGCCAGCACCCGGCCACGAACCTCGGCCCGCTCGGTTACGCCCTGCTGGCGGCGAGCGGCCTGGCATTAGCCGCGCGGCGCCGCGCCCCGGTTCCCGTCCTGGCCGTGACCGGGCTGTGCGCGGTGGGCTACCAGGCCGTCGGGTTCGACGTGCCCGCCGTCGCGTACCTGTTCGCCGTGTACGCGGCGGTCCGGGCAGGACACCGCACCGTCACGGTGGTGGCGAGCGTGACCATGCTGGCGGCACTCCCGCTCGCGGCCCTGGCCTCTCTGCACGACCTCGGTGCGTCGTTGGCGCAGGCCCGGGGCGCCCTCGAGCTGGCCTGGCTGATCGCCGCCGGCGCGGCGGGAGAGGCGCTGCGGCAGGCCGAGCGCCGAGCGGACGAGGCCGAACGCACCCGGGAGGAGACCGCGCGGCGCCGAGCCGACGAGGAGCGGCTGCACATCGCGCGGGAGCTGCACGACACGCTCACCCACCAGATCTCCGTGATCACGGTGCAGGCCGAGGCCGCCGTCCACGTGGCCCGCAAGCGCGGCGAGCAGGTGCCCGACGCCCTGTTCGCGATCCGGGACGCCGGTCGTGAGGCCGCCCGGGAGCTGCGTGCGACGCTGGAGGCGCTGCGCGACGACGACACCACCCCACCGCGCGGGCTCGACCACATCCCGGAACTGGTGCGCCGGGCCAGGACCACCGGCCTGGACGCGCAGCTCACGATCGAAGGACAACCGCACGACGTACCGGTCGCGGTGGGCCGGACCGCCTACCGGATAGTTCAGGAGTCGCTCACCAACATCACCCGGCACGCGGCCGCCGCCACCGCGTCCGTCCTCATCGACTACCGCCCTGACGCCGTGGCGATCCGCGTCGACGACGACGGCACACTGGAGCCGAACCCCGCCCCGACCCCCGGTGTCGGGCTGCTCGGCATGCGCGAACGAGTCACCGCCCTCGGCGGCCGACTGCGCGCCGAACCACGCGGTGACGGCGGCTTCACCGTCCAGGCCGAACTCCCCGTGGACCAGACGTCGTGATCCGGGTCCTGCTGGTCGACGACCAACCCCTCATCCGCAGCGGTTTCCGCGCCCTCCTGGACCTCGAGGACGACATCGAGGTCGTGGCCGAGGCCGCCGACGGCGGCGAATGCCTCGCACTGGCCAGGGAACACCTGCCCGACATCGTGCTCATCGACATCCAGATGCCGGTCATGGACGGCATCGAGACCACCCGGCACATCGCCGCCGACCCGACCCTGACGCGGACGCACGTCGTCATCCTGACCAACTACGGCCTGGACGAACACGTCTTCAACGCGCTGCGCGCCGGCGCGGCCGGCTTCCTCGTCAAGGACATCGTCCCGGAGGACTTCCTGCACGCCATACGCGTGGCCGCCCGCGGCGACGCCCTGCTCGCCCCCTCGATCACCCGCCGGCTCATCGACCGGTACGTCACCCAACCACTCAGACCCGCCACCACCGCAGCACTCCACAACCTGACCCACCGCGAACGCGAAGCCGTCGCCCTCGTCGCCCAGGGCCTGTCCAACGACCAGATCGCCGCCCGCATGGTCATCACCCCGACCACCGCGAAAACCCACATCAACCGAGCCATGACCAAACTCCACGCCCGCGACCGAGCCCAACTCGTGGTCCTCGCCTACGAATCCGGCCTGGTCGTCCCCCAGAGCTCCTGACCCCACCACGCGAGTCGTGCTTGTCGGCCAAGTGGTAGCGCGCTACACCGAAGACCGATCGCGTCCCGCGACATCGTCGGCGAGCAGCCGTCCTGCGCCGCCTCCCTGACCAAAGTGGAGGGTTACATCGCCGAGGTGCCCTGGACCGCTTGGTCACCCGCAACGCCGGCGATGTCTCCTCAACCGGAGCGAGTCCTGGATCCCTTCGCGACGGTGAGCTGACCGGCCGAAGAATGCCCGCGCAGCTTCGAGTGACATGCCTGGTCGCGGCGTTGGCTCATTTCGGGTCTGGCACGTTCTTGCCGATGGTGACCACGTAGATCGCCCGGTCGACGTGTTCGGTGTTCCCGATCGCCGGCCCGGTGCCGACGATGGCGCCCTCGACGCACTGAGCGCCGGGTTGCCCGTTGGACCACAGGTCGAACTGGCGGTTGATGTCGGCACCGAAGTCCATGCGCACGTCGTAACGCCCGTTTCCCGCCGCCGAGATGAGGATGTCGAACTTGGCGGCGGAATAGACCTCGAAAGGTTGGGGCATCCCGAACGTGCCAGGATCGCCGGGCCATTGCCGGACGCGGTCGCTGAACAGGTACGAACTACTCACGCCAGCCGGGTGGCCCAGCCTCCCGCCGGCTGTCATCCGAAGGCCGAGCGCGGCGTAGCCGCATATCCCGTCCGGCTGGTTCGACATGACCGCCGCTAGATAGGTTCCGCCCTCCAGTGACGTGAACAGCTTGTCGAGATCGGTACAGTTCATGACCGATTACCCCTTTTCGCGGCTTGCGCAATTGCCGATCGGAGATCGCGAGTCAAGCCAGAGCCATGCCACGAGGAACAGCAGCGCGTGCAGTGGTGCGGTGCGCTTGATCCGGCGGTCGGCCCTGTTCAGGTCGCGCACGGTCACGAACCGCTCGATGACCGGCAGGACCTCCCGATCCTCGCGGGTGATGTGCTCGGTCAACTCGTCACGCAGCCGTGCCGTGGCGACCGCCAGCACGCGTGCGCTCGAACTGTCGGCTGGTTCTTCCGACAGCTGGTTCAACGCTCCCCGGATCGTCGCGATGAGCGCGTCGAGCGAATGGTGTTCCTCGGTGAACGGCCCGAGGTCGACGGCGTCTCCAGCACTCACCGCGATCAGTGGCCAGATGATTTCTTCCTTGCTGTGGTGATGATAGGTCTTTCCCCGCGTTACCGGCTATCCCTTCCATCAGGGATAGCCGGTGGCCGTGGTCAGAGACGTTGACCGAGAACCCCGGCGATGAGTTCGCGTTTGCTGTGCACGCCGAGTTTGCCGAGGACCGCTTTGACGTGGTCCTGAACCGTGTAGGCGGAGATGTCGAGCCCGCGCGCGATCTCGGTATTGGAGAGGCCGTCGAGCAGAAGACCGGCCAGTTGCCGTTCGCGGGCGGTCAATCCGTGCGCACGGAAGATCAGGCCGGCGACGTCGCCGGCTCGGGCGCTCTGCACGGTGACCGCGACCGAGCCGACCGGCACGCTCATCCCGGTGAGCGGCGAGGCGTGCATGACCAGCCAGTGGCCATCCGCGGTGCGGGTCCGCACCCGACCGGTGGCCAACCCCGGCGCCGGGGACCCCGCCGAGCGGAGCCAGCCCACCAACCCCACGACGGGCACCGGGATGGGCAGCGCGGCGGCGGCGGGCGTGCCGGCGAATCGCAGCGTCGCCAGCCACTCGTCCCCTTCGGGGGTGGACGCTGCCAGCACGTCGTTCCCGTCGAAAACCAGGGTGCCGGGACCGCGCCGCAGATCGGTGGTCGGCGCCTCGACCCTGGTCAGCGTCTCGCGAATGGCCTTGGCGATCGGCGCACCGAGCCGCAGCAGGAACTCCGCCTCCTCCAGCGAGAAGTACCGGCCGGTGTCCTCGCGCAGCAGTTCCAGATAGCCCCAGCACTGTCCGTCCGCCAGCAGCGCGAGACGTAGTTCGTCCCCGACGCCGTGTGGGCCGTACAGCTCACGCCACCGGGCGTTGCGGTGCAGATCGCCGCCGGTCGCGTCGCTCAGCACACTGACCGCCGGCCGAACTCCGTCGGCCAGTTCGGCGAAGCTGACCTGACAGTCCTGCTCGTCCCGGGCGAACTCCAGCACGAAGTACCGGCCGAGATCGCTCGCCGACGCGGGATTGTCCCCGTCACCCGAGGAGAACAGCCGGGTCTCGGGATCGGTGTATCCCCAGCACCAGCCATCGAACGGCACGGCTCGGCGCAACACCGCCACGATCTCCCGGCGGAGCGTGAGCAGTTCGCGATGACTCGACGTCAACCCGGTGATCAGTTCGCGGACCCTGCTGCTGGCAGTACTGTTCATGGTCCCTCCGTCACGCACCCTCAGCATCCTCACCGGTGTGTCCCAGTCAAGGGCCCGCTCGTGCCTCGTCCGCGACCGTTGGACGGGCCGGCAGCTTCGGCGGGTCGTGCCGTGAAGTCAAGTGCTGTGCCGCGACTCGCGATTGAGCACTTCTGCCAAGGGACAGAGTGCTCCTTTCACCGCCAGGGCGGCGCGTGTTGCATTGGTGGCGCGACAGGTCGACGACACAGAAGTGAGGCACGATGACGACGGCCCCGCACGTTGCGCTCGCCGCGGACCGCGTCCGGGCCCGACATGACGCCGCGGTGTGTTTCGTGCCCAGCGAGATCACCGCACTGGTCGCCGAGATCCGGCGGCCGCTGAGACTGCTCCTGGACCCGTCGACCGGTCGCCGAGGCGTCCAGCGGCTACCGGTTCCCGGCGACGGCGACAGCGACGGCAGTGCAGGCGACTTCGAGGCCGCGGCCGGTACCGCGCGGGTGCTGGGTGTCCTCCCCGCCACCTACCCCGAATGGCTCGGCAGCAGGCGGTTCCGCGCGGCGCACCACACCCGCTTTCCTTACCTGGCCGGTGAGATGTCGACCGGCATCGCCACCGCCGAGATGGTCCGGAAGCTGGCCGACGCGGGTCTCATGGGGCTTTTCGGCGCGGGCGGTCTGTCCGAACGGGTGCTGCGGGAGGCGGTCGAGCACCTGGCCCGGTCGCTGCACGGCCGGGTCAACTGGGGCGTCAACCTCATCCACTCCCCCAACGAGCCCGCCGCTGAGGCGCGCACCGCGCGTCTGCTCGTCGAACTGGGTGTGCCGGCGGTGTCGGCGTCGGCGTACATGGACCTCACACCGCCGCTCGTGCTGTGCGTGGCGCGGGGCCTGCGCACCGACGGGGCGGGAAGTGTGCTGCGACCGCGCCGGGTCCTGGCCAAGGTGTCGAGACCGGAGACCGCCGAGAAGTTCATGTCCCCACCGCCGGCGCCGCTGCTTCGCCAGCTGGTGGCGCACGGCGAGCTGTCGGCGGAGGAAGCGGCGCTGGCCGCACGCATCCCGGTCGCCGAGGACGTCACGGTCGAGGCCGACAGCGGGGGGCACACCGACAACCGGCCACTCGCGGTCATGCTGCCGGCGCTCCGCGCGCTGCGGGATCGCGTGGCCGGCTCGGTCCGGGTCGGTGCGGCTGGCGGGCTCGGCACCCCCGCGGCCGTCGCCGCTGCCTTCGCGCTCGGTGCCGACTACGTTCTCACCGGATCGGTGAACCAGGCCGCGGTGGAGTCCGGCATGTCCGCGGCGGGCCGCGGCATGCTCGCCCAGGCCGACATCACCGACACGGCGATGGCCCCGGCCGCCGACATGTTCGAGATGGGGGTCCGGCTCCAGGTGCTGCGGCGCGGCACCCTGTTCGCGCGGCGGGCCGCGCTGCTGTACGAGCTGTACCAGGCCCACGAGTCGCTTGAGGACATTCCCGCCGCGCGGCGCGCGCAGTTGGAGGAACAGGTCTTCCGTGCGCCGCTGGCGGCGGTCTGGGCGCGGACCGCGCGGTTCTGGGCCGACCGCGACCCCGCTCAGGTGGCACTGGCGGACCGGGACGCCAAGCACCGGATGGCACTGGTGTTCCGCTGGTACCTGGGCAGGTCCAGCCGGTGGGCCATCGCCGGCGATCCCGACCGCACGGCCGACTACCAGATCTGGTGCGGCCCGGCCATGGGTTCGTTCAACCGGTGGGCGGCGGGGTCCTTCCTCGCCGCGCTCGAACACCGCACGGTCGTGCAGATCGCGCTCAACCTGCTGGAAGGAGCAGCGGTGATCACCCGCGCACACCAGGCGCGCACCTGCGGACTACCGATCACTTCGGACGGTTTCCAGTTCGCTCCCCGGCGACTCGCCGAGAGCGGAGGAGCACGGTGACCCGGCCGGGACCGTCCGACATGCCCGTGCAGGAGCCGATCGCGGTCGTCGGCATCAGCGCCATGATGCCCGGTTCGGCCGACACGGACGGCTTCTGGCGCACCGTGGTCCAGGGCCGCGACCTCGTCACCGACGTTCCCCGAACGCACTGGCTGCCCGCCGACCACTACGACCAGGACCCCGCCGCCCCGGACAAGACCTACGGCTACCGGGGCGCCTTCCTGGACCCGGTGGACTTCGACCCGCTGGCGTACGGGTTGCCGCCCAGCGCCCTGCCCGCCACCGACACCTCACAGCTGCTGACCCTGCTCGCGACGCAGCGGCTCCTCGACGACCTCGGCCGGTACGGGCCGCCCGAGTACGACCGGGACCGGGTCAGCGTGATCCTCGGCGCCGGTCCGCTGGAACTGCTGACCACGATGGCCAACCGGATGCAGCGTCCGGTGTGGACGAAGGCGATGCGTGCGGCCGGCCTGCCCGAGCACCAGGTGGACGCGATCTGCGAACGCATCGCCGAGCACTACGTCCCGTGGCAGGAGGCCACCCTGCCGGGGCTGCTCAGCAACGTCGTCGCCGGACGCGTGGCCAACCGGTTCGACTTCCACGGCACCAACTTCGTCACCGACGCGGCCTGTGCCGGTTCGCTCGCCGCCGTTTCCGCCGCCGTCAACGAACTGCGGCTGCGGCAGGCCGACATGGTGGTCACCGGCGGCGTGGACACGCTGAACGACGCCGTCTGGTACACGTGCTTCAGCAAGACGCCGGCCTTGTCGCGCACGGGCGACTGCCGTCCCTTCTCCGCCGACTCCGACGGCATGGTCCTCGGTGAGGGCATCGTGCTGTTCGCCCTCAAGCGGTTGGCGGACGCCGAGCGCGACGCGGTCTACGCCGTCATCCGGGGCGTGGGCACCTCCTCCGACGGGCGTGGCACCGCGATCTACACACCCTTGCCGCAGGGCCAGGTCCGTGCGCTCCGGCGGGCGTACCAGGCGGCCGGCTACCCGCCGGACACCGTCGAGCTGGTCGAGGCGCACGGTACCGGCACGGTGGCCGGTGACGCGGCCGAGGTGGCGGCTCTGCGGGAGGTGTTCGGCGAGTCCTCCCGGTCGTCGCTGCCCTGGTGCGCGCTGGGATCGCTCAAGTCGCAGTTCGGGCACACGAAGTCCACCGCCGGTGCCGCCGGGCTGCTGAAGGCCGTGCTCGCCCTGCACCACAAGGTACTTCCGCCGACCATCAAGGTGACGCGCCCGAACCCCCGGCTCGGGCTGACGGGCGGTCCGTTCCACCTCAACACCGCCACCCGGCCCTGGATCCGGGGCTCGTCGCACCCGCGGCGCGCGTCCGTGTCCAGCTTCGGCTTCGGCGGCACCAACTTCCACGTCACCGTCGAGGAACACGTCCCCCGCGACGGCGGGCGCCGGCCGTACCGCACGCGCACCGCTCCCGCGGAGCTGGTCGTCCTGGCCGGTACCTCGGTGGCACAACTGCTGGACCGCTGCGGCGACATCGCGCGGGATCGGCGGCCGATTGCCCTGATCGCGCGTGAATCCCAGGAGCGGCAACGTGTCCGTGTCCCCAGTCACCGGCTCGCGGTGGTGGCCGGGGACACCGCCGAGCTGAGGCGCAGGACGGCAGCGGCCGCCGCCCGGGTCCGCGGTGCCCCGGAGACGTCCTTCAGCACCCCGGACGGAACGCACTACGGCGCCGGCCCGCCCGACGACGGCCGCCTCGCGTTCCTGTTCCCCGGCCAAGGAAGTCAGTACGTGGGAATGGGCGCGGACGTCGCCATGCACGTGCCGCGAGCCCGCCTGCTCTGGGACCGGCTCGCGGACGTCGAGATGGATGACCGCCCGCTGCACCGGGTCGTGTTCGGTGTCCCGGCGTTCAGCGACGAGGAGACAGCCGCGCAGGCCGCGCAGCTGACGGCCACCGAGTGGGCGCAGCCCGCCGTGGCCGCCCACAGCATGGCTCTGCTGGCCGTCCTGGACGCGCTGGGGATTCGCCCCGACCGCGTCGCCGGCCACAGCCTCGGGGAGCTGACCGCGCTGCACGCCGCCGGCGTCCTGGACGAGCGGTCCCTGCTGCGCCTGGCGCGGCGGCGCGGCGAGTTGATGCGCGACGCGGCCCGCGAACCGGGCGGCATGCTCGCCGTCCAGGCGACGGTCCGCGACGTCGACCACGCGATACGCGCACTGGGCGCCGGCGACCTGTGGGTGGCCAACCACAACGCTCCCGAGCAGGTGGTGGTCTCCGGCGGCGGGCGATCCCTCGCCGCTCTGGGCAGCTGGCTGGCCGACCGAGGCGTCCGCGCGCGCCGGCTCGCGGTGTCGGCGGCCTTCCACAGCCCGCTCGTGCGGGACGCGGCCGGCCCGTTGCGGAGCCACCTCGGCCACCTGGACCTCGCCTCCCCGCAGGTTCCGGTCCACGCTAACGCCGACGGGGCACCGTACCCGTCCGCTCCGGTGGAGATCGCCGACCGGATCGCCCGTCAACTGGTGTCCCCGGTGCGGTTCGCCGACCAGGTCGCCGCGATGTACGACGACGGCGTCCGGACGTTCGTCGAGGTCGGACCGGGGTCGGTCCTGACCGGTCTGGTCCGGGCCAACCTCGGAAATCGCGACCACACGGCCATCGCACTGGACCACCAGGGCGGCTGCGGCCTCACCGCACTGCACGACGGCCTCGCCAGGCTGTTCGTCCGCGGCGTGCCGGTGAACTTCGCGCCGCTGTGGCAGGACCACGCGCCGGAGTCCGCACCCGCGCCCCGGAAATCCCCCGCCACGGTACGGATCTCGGGCACCAACTACGGCAAGCCCTATCCGCCCGCGCACGAGACAGACGCTCACGAGACAGACGCTGACGAAACAGACGCTGACCGAACACAGGCAACGGAGGTGTCCCCTGCCATGTCGCAGCCAGCGCACGGACCGGCGGACCGGCAGCAGCGACCGAACCAGTCCCCGGCCGCCGCCAACCAGGCCGAGTGGTGGGAGACCGTGCGGGAGGTCCACCGGTTGGCCGCGGCGACCCAGGCCTCCTGCCAGCAGGCGATGGCGGACGTCCACCTGGCCTACCTGTCAGCGGTCTCCAGGTCCCTGAGCCACGAGGAGGCCCCGGCCGCGCCGGACCGGCCCGCGACCCGTGCGATCACCAGCGGTGACAACGGCTCCGCGTCCCCGAACGGCCTGCGTGCCACCGCTCCCGCCGCGGCCGCGCCCGTCGCCGAGCCCATGGCGCCGGCGCCGATGCAACCGCCACCCGACTTCGCCGACCTCCACCAGCTCACCGCGGAGATCCCCGGCTTCGAGTCCTTCGAGCCGGTGGGGCGCAGGCGCAACGGCGAGGCGGCCACGGGTGCGCCCCGGGAACCGGTGAGCGATCCGATGCCCGCGCCCGCGGCGAGCGCGCCCAGCCGGTCGGAGCCCGTCGCGGCCCCCGCCGCGCTCGCCGGCCGCGGCGGCCCGGCCGACGACGACCTCACCGCGCTCACCCTCCAGGTCGTCGCGGACAAGACCGGATACCCGGTGGACATCCTGAAGCCGGACATGAACCTGCAGGCGGATCTGGGCGTCGACTCGATC
>NZ_JBJMIE010000511.1:0-9348 GCF_045807065.1 Actinophytocola sp.
TCGTCAACTTCGGTGCGTTCGTGGACCTCGGCGGCGTCGACGGCCTGGTGCACGTCTCCGAGCTGTCCTGGAAGCACATCGACCACCCGTCCGAGGTCGTCGAGGTCGGCCAGGAGGTCACGGTCGAGGTGCTGGACGTCGACATGGAGCGCGAGCGCGTCTCCCTGTCGCTGAAGGCCACCCAGGAAGACCCGTGGCGCCAGTTCGCCCGCACCCACGCGATCGGCCAGATCGTGCCGGGCAAGGTCACCAAGCTCGTGCCGTTCGGCGCGTTCGTCCGCGTGGACGAGGGCATCGAGGGCCTGGTCCACATCTCCGAGCTGGCCGAGCGCCACGTGGAGATCCCGGAGCAGGTCGTGCAGGTCGGCAACGACGTCATGGTCAAGGTCATCGACATCGACCTGGAGCGTCGCCGGATCTCGCTGTCGCTCAAGCAGGCGAACGAGGGCTTCACGCCGGACACCGAGTTCGACCCGACTCAGTACGGCATGGCCGCCGAGTACGACAACGAGGGCAACTACATCTACCCCGAAGGCTTCGACCCCGACACCCAGGAGTGGCAGGAAGGGTTCGACAAGCAGCGGGAGGAGTGGGAGCGCCAGTACGCCGAGGCCCACACGCGCTACGAGCAGCACATGGCGCAGGTCAAGAAGGCCGCCGAGGCGGAGGCCGCTGCCGAGTCCGAGGGCGGCGCCGAGTCCGAGGGCGGCACCGAGCGGGAGTACTCGTCCGCTGGTGCCGACAAGCCGAAGTCCGGTGGGACGCTTGCTTCTGACGAGCAGCTCGCTGCTCTGCGGGAGAAGCTTTCCGGCGGGGTGTGATCTTGTCTCGTTCTCTCGGGGGTCCGGTTCCGGGCCCCCGAGGGGGCGGGGCCGGGTCTCCGGGGCCCCGGGGCCGGGGTGCCTGGTTTGGCATTGGGGTTGGGTTGGGCTGGCGGGTAGTGAACTCATTGGGCTTGACCCTCTCGTGCTTTGCTAAGTGTTTGCCCCGGCCTGGTCGTTGTGACTGGGTCGGGGTTCTTTCTTGTGGCCAGGCGGTCGGGTGCGGCGGCCCTTCCTGTCCAGTGCTGACAGAATCAGCCTCATGTTGCGGGTGGGGCTCACGGGTGGGATCGGTTCCGGCAAGTCGACTGTGGCTGGGCGGCTTGGCGAGCACGGGGCTGTGGTCATCGACGCGGACCGGATCGCTCGGGAGGTTGTCGAGCCCGGGACTCAAGGGCTTGCCGAGGTTCGGGCGGCCTTCGGTGACTCGGTCATCAGCCGTGGGGCGCTCGATCGGGCGAAGCTCGCCGCGAAGGTGTTCAGTGATGAGGCGGCCCGTGCCACTCTCAACGGGATCGTCCATCCGCGGATTCGGGCCCGCACCACCGAGCTGATGGCCGCCGCCGCTGATGACGCCATCGTCGTGCATGACGTGCCTCTGCTGGTCGAGGCGCACATGGGGTCGGCCTATCACCTGGTGCTCGTGGTCGATGCGCCTTCGGACGTGCGGGTGCGTCGCGTCGTCGAGTACCGGGGCATGGCCGAGGAGGACGCTCGCGCGCGGATCCGGGCGCAGGCCAGTGCGGCCGATCGGCGTGCGGCCGCCGACGTGTGGCTCGACAACAGTGGTACGCCGGACGAGGTGCTCGCCGTCGTCGACGCGCTGTGGGCCGATCGGCTGGTTCGCTACGAGGCCAACGTTCGGCTCCGTCGCCGTGCGCGGTACGGCAGTCCGCGGCTCGCCGAGCCCGATCCGACCTGGCCGGCGCAGGCCAGGCGGTTGCGGGAGCGGATCGCGCTGGCCGGGGGGGACCTCGTTCGTCGGGTCGACCACACCGGCTCCACGTCGGTCGCCGGGCTGGCCGCCAAGGACGTCATCGACCTGCAGGTCACCGTCGGGTCCATCGAGGACGCCGACGCACTCGCCGAACCCCTCGCCGCCGCCGGCTTTCCGCGGTTGGCCGGGATCGAACGGGACAACTCCAAGCCGTACGCGCCGGACCCGGCCCAATGGCGCAAGCGTCTGCACGTCAGCGCGGACCCGGGCCGGATCGCGAACGTCCACCTCCGCGTCGAGGGCACTCCGGGCTGGCGGTTCGCGCTCCTGTTCCCGGACTGGCTGCGCGCCAACCCGGCGGAGCTGGCCGACTACGAGGCCACGAAGCGAAAGCTCTCCGCCCGGTATATCGAGGACGAGGACAGCGAGAACTACGGCGAGGCCAAGGAAGCCTGGTTCGACGAGGCCGCGGTCCGCGCGGAACAGTGGGCCGAGCGCACCGACTGGCACCCGCCCGCGCCGGCCTGACGTTCGAGGGCTCAGCCGCCGCGGGTGTGCATCTCGAGGTGGGGGTCCCGCTTCAGCGCGGTCAGCGGCACGAACGGCAGCCGGTCCCGTTCGGCGAGTCGGTCGACCGCGCCACGATCAGTCCGGTTCGTCCACGCCCGCGTGATCAGCGTGGCCAGCTCCGCCTTCGACGCGCCCTCCCGCAGAGGGTCACGCAGGTTGACGCCCTCCATCGCGTACAGGCACAGGTACCACAGCCCGTCCGCGGTCAGCCGGCTCCGGTCGCACGTCGCGCAGAACGGCTGCGTCGTCGACGACACGATGCCGAACGTCGTCCCGTCCGGCAGCTCGAACCGGTCCGCGGGGGCGCCGTCGGTGTTCCGCAGCGGGGTGATCGGCCCGTAGTGCGCGGACAGCCGCGACAGCATCTCCGCCCGCGACAGCACCAGTTCCGGCGACCACGTCGTGGCCCCGCCGACGTCCATGTACTCGATGAACCGCACCTCGGCCGGCACCGTCCTGCCGAACTCGACGAGGTCGACCAGCTCGTCGTCGTTCACGCCGTTCAGGGCCACCGTGTCGATCTTGGTGCCGGTGAACCCGGCCGGCGCGATCGACGCGATGCCCTTGAGCACCGAGGGATGCGTGGCCCGCTGCGACAGCGTCTTCGACCGGTCGGCCCGCAGCGTGTCCAGGCTGACGGTGATCCGGTGCAGACCGGCTTCCTTCAGCTCGTCCACGTGTCCCGCGAGCAGCACACCGTTCGTGGTCATCGCCAGGTCACGCAGTGGCTTGGCCGACAGCATCCCGACCAGCGACGGCAGGTCCCGGCGCAGCAGCGGCTCACCGCCGGTCAGCCGCACCTTGTCCACGCCGAGCTCGACGAAGACGTCGACCAGCGTCGAGATCTCCTCGAACGTCAGCAGGTCGCGCCGGGGCAACCAGACGTACTCGGCCTCCGGCATGCAGTACCGGCACCGCAGGTTGCAGCGGTCGGTCACGGAGATCCGCAGGTTCCGCAGCGGCCGCCGGTAGGTGTCGAGCACACTCACCCCACTACGGTATACAAAATTCAGTCATTGTGTCGGACGTCGTGCACCACGTCACGCCCGCGGTGTCAGGTATCCACGGGAGAACGCGGTGGCCACGGCCGCCGCCCGGTCGTTGACACCCAGCTTGGCATACACGTGCAGCAGATGGGTCTTGACCGTCGCCTCGCTGATGAACAGCGCCTTGGCCGCCTCCCGGTTGGTCGATCCCCGGGCGATCAGCTCCAGCACCTCCAGCTCGCGCTGCGACAGCGGTTCGGACGTGGGCTGGCGCATCTGCCCCATCAACCGGGTCGCGACGGCGGGGGAGAGCACCGCCTGCCCGCGTGCGGCCGCCTCCACGGCCCGGAACAGCTCGTCGCGCGGCGAGTCCTTCAGCAGGTAGCCCGTGGCGCCGGCCTCGATCGCGGGCAGCACGTCGCTGTCCGTGTCGTACGTGGTCAGCACCAGGATCCGGGCCGGCACGCCCCGCTTCGCCAGCTCCTTGATCGCGGTGACGCCGTCGGTCCTGGGCATCCGCAGGTCCATGAGGATCACGTCCGGCCGCAGCTTCTCCCCGGCCGCGATGGCCTCGGCGCCGTCGCCGGCCTCGCCGAGCACCTCGAAGCGCGGGTCCGCGGTGAACATGCCCCGCAGCCCGTCGCGCACCACAGGGTGGTCGTCGACGATCAGCAGCGTGATCATTCCCCACCTCCGGCCGGGATGGCCGGCACCGCGGCCGAGATCGCCGTGCCGCCCCCCGGCTCCGACTCGATCTCGAGCCGTCCCGCCAGGCGTTGCACCCGCTGGCGCATGCCGGTGAGCCCGAAACCGCCGTTCGCGGAGCCGTTGAGGCGCCTGGCGAGCGGGTCGAAACCGACCCCGTCGTCACGCACGTCGAGTGTCACCAGATCCTCCATGTAGGACAGCGTGAGGCCGACCCTGCTGGCCTTCGCGTGCTTGGCCACGTTGGCGAGGGCCTCCTGCGCGGTCCGCAGCAGCGTGACCTCGACGTCCGCGTGCATGGGCCGCGGGTCGCCGGTCGTGGTGAGCACCGCGTCGATGCGGTTCACCTCCGACCAGCGCCGGGTCACGTCGCTGATCGCGTCCGGCAGCCGGGCCTCCGCGAGCATGGTGGGCTCCACCGCGTGGACCGTCCGGCGTGCCTCGGTGAGGCTCTCGCGGGCCAGGTTCATCGCGTTCGTGACGTGCCGGCGCCACGTCGCCGGCTCCTCCTGGGTCTGCTCGGCGGCCTGCAGCTGGGTGAGGATGCCGGCCAGCCCCTGCGCGAGGGTGTCGTGGATCTCCCGGGCCATCCGCTGCCGCTCGTCCAGCACGCCGGCCTCCCGGGCCTGGACCAGCAGCTGGGCGTGCAGGGCGGCGTTCTCCTCCAGCGCGGCCTCCAGCTTCGCGTTGGCGGCCTCGAGTTCTACGAGTGCTTCCTTCTGCTTGAGGTTGCGCTGGTCGGTCATGTCGCCGAAGTACGAGAACGCGCCGGCCAGGAGCATGTTGACCATGGCCAGCGCGGCCCACGCCCACCACGTGTCCGCGTTGATGTTCCACACCCCGCCGATCTGCGAGGCCGACGCGATCAGCCCGGTGCTGGCGACCCCGACGTAGCGCCAGCGGCCCGCCAGGCAGCGGAACGAGTACATGTAGCCGATGAAGGCGAAGAACCCGTACCACGGGGACAGTGCCACCAGCCCGGCCGTCATCACCCACAGGCAGACGAAGAAGAAGCCCGCCCTCGGGCGGCTCTGCTCCCACTCGGGGTGGTACTCGAGCCAGATCACCCACGCCAGGGTGACGGCGGTGAGGGCCAGCACGGGCACGACGGGTACTCCGACGTCCCAGATCGGCTGGAGGAGGGTGATGAGGAGGCTGATCCCGAGGAGGAAGTACGGGAGGACCCGGTGGACCGCCGTCTCCCTGCGCTCCCAGCGGTCGAACTCCTCCCGCAGCTCCTCGGTCGTGCTCACTGCCTACTCCCAGCGGAAGTACCGCGCGGCCAGGCCGCCGGCCACGATGGTCCAACCCAACATGACGCCGATGTGGAGCAACTGCGGCCAGTGACCGGCGGCGGCGTCCTGCAATGATTGCACGCCCGCGCCGAGCGGCGTGAAGTCGCTGATCCGGCGGAGCACCGCGTTCATCGTGTCGCGCGGCGCCCACAGCCCGCCGAAGAACAGGACCGGGAAGAACAGCACCGAGCCGATCGCGCCGGCACCCTTGCCGCTCGGCGCGAGCGAGGCGACGAGCAACCCGATCGCGAACATGGCCAGCGCGCACAGCACGTAGCCCACCAGGTAGGCGAGTGGTTGCCGCGGCAGGTCCACGTCGAAGGCGACGCGCCCGATGACCTGGATGGCCACCATCACCGCCACCGCCATGACCGTGCACATCAGCAGCTGCGCGCCGAGCATCACGGCCGGTTTGACCGGTGTGGTTCGCATCCTGCGCAGAACGCCCTTCTCCCGGTAGGTGGCGAACTGCTGGGGCAGGCCGTTGAGGGCGAACATGGCGATGGCCATGGCGACGATGATCGGCGCGTACAGGTCGATCACGCGCAGCCCGCCGAGGCCCTTGTCGGGTTCGCGGAACGCCGGGATCGAGCCGAGGACGACGAGCAGGATCGGGGGGAACGCGAGCGTGAAGAAGACCGCGGTCGGCTCGCGGAAGAACAGCTTGGTCTCGGTGGTGGTGAGGCGGGACAGGGCGGACATGGTTGTTGCTCCTCAGCTGTCGATCGTGCGGCCGGTCAGTGCCACGAAGGCGTCGTCAAGGGAGGTCTGCTCGAGCCGCAGGTCGCCGGCGACGACCTGGTGGCGGGCGAGCGTGGTGGTCACGGCGAGCAGCAGGTTGCCGGTGCCGGTCACGACCAGCTGGCTTCCGGCCCGTTCGACGCTCGCGACCTCGGGCAGCGCGGTCAGCAGCGCGTGGTCGATGGGTGCGGACGGCCGGAACCGCAGGCGCTGCCGGTCGTCGACCTTGGCGACCAGCCCGGCCGGTGTGTCTGTCGCGACGATCCGGCCCTTGTCCACGACGGCCAGCCGGTCGCAGAGCCGCTCCGCCTCCTCCATGAAGTGCGTGACCAGCAGGATCGTGACGCCGCGGTCGCGGATGCCCTCGATGAGGTCCCAGGCGTCGCGGCGGGCCTGCGGGTCCAGGCCGGTGGTCAGCTCGTCCAGCACCGCGACCCGCGGGTTGCCGACCAGCGCGAGCGCGATCGAGAGCCGCTGCTTCTGCCCGCCGGAGAGCTTCTTGTACCGCGTGTCGAGCTTGTCGGTCAGGTTGAGCGTGTCGATCAGCTCGCGCCAGTCGGCGGGCGCGCGGTAGAAGGAGCTGTACAGCTCCATCGCCTCGCTGACCTTGAGCTTGTCGGGCAGCTCGCTCTCCTGCAGCTGCGCGCCGAGCAGCTCACGCAGCTCGCTCGTGTCCCGCCGCGGGTCGAGGCCGCCCACCCGGATGCTGCCACCGTCCGGCGAGCGCAACCCCTCGATGCACTCGACGGTCGTGGTCTTGCCGGCCCCGTTCGGGCCCAGAATGCCGAAGATCTCGCCCTGCTCGACGGCGAAGCTGACCCCGTTGACGGCGGTGTGGCTCCCGTAGCGCTTGACGAGGTCGTTTACCTCGATGATTGCCATGGGTAAAGCGTCGCCCGCGGCAGGGGTGTCCCGAATCGACCACGCGGCCAGCGTGCGCACCGACCGCGGTTGGTCCGCCGATCAACCGATCGGTGGATATCGACACCGACCAACCGGGGTGGGCCGGTCCCCGCAGGACACGGCGGCGATCGGTCCTCGGCGAGCAGGGTCTAGTAAGGGGGCCAGACGTCGAAGATGTGCTTGTAGGCGAGCCACCCGGCCAGGTCGTGCCGGAACTGGCTGAACTCCTCGAGCGTCTTGTGCACGGTGCACATCGCGAGGTCCGCGTCGCTCACCCGGATGACCTGGCTCGCGACCGCGGCCGCG
Organism: Actinophytocola sp.; assembly: GCF_045807065.1. GTDB lineage: Bacteria > Actinomycetota > Actinomycetes > Mycobacteriales > Pseudonocardiaceae > Actinophytocola. Next base: position 7,265 of record NZ_JBJMIE010000511.1, read on the forward strand.
AACTCCTCGGACTGCACGATCCTGGCTCGCATGCCGGCCGGCGTCTCGAGGCCGAGCAGCAGGTCGGTGGTCCGCCAGTACCGGCCGTCGCTCGTGGCGCGGACCGCGGTCAGCACGCTCGGGCCCGCCTTCGCGTGGCGGGAGCGGGGGCGCTGGTGGGTGAGGCGGAGGTTCAGCGCGGGCAGCAGCCAGGTCACCTCGGAGTCGTGGAACGGGTCCTCCGGGGTGGCGCACTCGGTGCGCAGACCCCAGCGTTCCACCTGGCAGGTGCGCAGATGTCGGGTCGTGCCGGACGAGTACGTGCGGGTTGCCGTGAAGGTGTCGACGACGTCGACGAGCTGAGGAGTGATCGCCGTGCCCACCTGTCGAAGGGTAGTCGGCAGCATGCGGTCGGTGATCCTCGGGTTCGATTCGTTATGTCACGTCTCGTATGCAGGGGGATACCGAATTGATGAACCTACTCACCCGACTGGCCGGTAAGCATTGACGCAGTGTGTCGCGCTCGCTATGCGCCTCCCGGCCAGGTCAGAGGCACGCCGAGCCAGGCCTCGACGTCGTAACCCGATGCCGCGATCCCCTCGACCGCGGTGAAGGTCCGTTCGAACGCGCGTTGCATGACCACCCGATCGAGGAACCCGGCCGTGTTCGCTTCGATGATCTCGTCGGTGTCGACCACGCGTAGACCCTGGTGATCGTTCACGAGGACGTCCAGGTAGAGGTCCACGGTCCGCCACACCGGGCCGGGCTGGATGTCGACGATGTCGATGTAGACGTCGTGGTCGAGGGTCCGGCCGGGGTGCGGCAACCAGCGCCCCACCCGCAGGCCGTGCTCGGGCAGCAGCCACGAGCGGAAGTAGGCGATGTCGGGGTGCCCGTCCAGCGGCCGCGCCATGTACAGCCCGAAGTCGGTGACCTCGTACCGGTCGACCGTCCGTACGAACCCCTTCGGATCGGTGTTGGTCATGGCGGCGGTGTCGAACAGTTCGACCTTGGGCGGGTGCAGATCCGTCACGCCATCCACCTTGGCATACACCGACCGTTCCGACCGGTCCCGTATGGACCCGGTGGTCCACCGGCGTCCCGCTCCGTGGCCGGCATCGTCCGCCCGTGTCGGCACCTGCGGTAACCACCTCTGACCTGGGCGAACCGAAATTGTCGGTGCCCCGGCGTAGCCTTTCTGTCGTGGCAACCGTGACCGCTCACTCCCAGTTTCGACCCATCGGTGACATCCCCCGCACCGACGGGCAGTTCCGCATGGTCAGCGACTACTCGCCGGCCGGCGACCAGCCCGTGGCGATCGACGACCTCGAACGCCGCATCAGGGCGGGCGAGAAGGACATCGTTCTGCTCGGCGCGACCGGTACGGGTAAGTCCGCGACCACGGCGTGGCTCATCGAGCGCCTGCAGCGGCCGACGCTGCTGATCGCGCCGAACAAGACGCTGGCCGCCCAGCTGGCCAACGAGCTGCGCGAGTTCTTCCCGCGGAACGCGGTGGAGTACTTCGTCAGCTACTACGACTACTACCAGCCGGAGGCGTACGTCCCGCAGACGGACACCTACATCGAGAAGGACTCGTCGGTCAACGAGGACGTCGAGCGGTTGCGCCACTCCGCCACGTGGAGCCTGCTGTCGCGCCGCGACGTGATCGTGGTGGCGTCGGTGTCCTGCATCTACGGCCTGGGCAGCCCGCAGGAGTACCTCGACCGCACGATCTCGCTGCAGGTCGGCGAGGAGGTCGACCGCGACACGCTGCTGCGCGCGCTGGTCGACACCCAGTACACCCGCAACGACCTCTCGTTCACCCGCGGCACGTTCCGGGTCCGCGGCGACACGGTGGAGATCATCCCCGCGTACGAGGAGCTGGCCGTCCGGATCGAGTTCTTCGGCGACGAGGTGGAGGCGCTGTACTACCTGCACCCGCTGACGGGCGACATCGTCAGGCAGGTGGACACGGTCCGCATCTCCCCGGCGACGCACTACGTCGCCGGCCCCGAGCGCATGGAACGCGCGATCAAGGCCATCGAGGAGGAGCTGGAGCAGCAGCTGGCCAAGATGGAGAAGCAGGGCAAGCTGCTGGAGTCGCA
>NZ_JBJMIE010000512.1:0-17796 GCF_045807065.1 Actinophytocola sp.
ACAACGGCTCCACCACCGCCCACTCCGCATCAGACAGATCCGACGGATACCGCTGCGTACGCGTCATCTACCACACTGTTACCGAGCACACCGCCAAGATCAACCAGCCACGCCGACCAAGATCTCAAACACGCCCTGAGCTTGTTGTTTAACCAGGTGGCGCTGGTGTGTGACCCCCGGTTGATCATGGGTGAAGCCCTTGGTTGATCATTCTTCTTGCGACAGAAGGAAGATCACAACCAAGGGCTTCAGTTGATCAGTGTGCACGACACCGGCCAAGCGGGTGCACTCGGGGATCTGTCCGGGTTCCGTGAGCAGGTCTACCAGTGCCTGACCAGTCGGGCGGACGCGTTGTTCGAGTTGGCCGACGCAGTGTTGTGCGCTGACGGGCCGGTCACCAGTCTGGCCGAACTGTCCCTCATGCCTGAGCATCGGCGTGGGCACGGTGGTGGCTATGACGCGATCAACCACGGCCGGATCGAGGTCGACCGGTTACGCACCACCCTGGCCGGTCTGCCGTTGCCTCGGGCCGCGAACGGTCGGATCGCGCTTGCCGTGGACGTCTCACACTGGCTGCGCCCGGACGCCGCGTGCAGCCCGCAGCGGCTGTTCTGCCACACCTACGCCCGCGGCAAAGGACAAGCCCAAATGATCCCCGGCTGGCCCTACTCATTCGTCGCCGCGTTAGAGACCGGACGCACCTCATGGACAGCGCTGCTGGACGCGGTCCGGCTCCGACCCGCCGACGACGCCACCGCAGTCACCGCCGACCAACTCCGCAACGTCGTGGGCCGCATCATCGACGCCGGCCACTGGCAGCCCGGCGATCCGCGCATCCTGATCGTGGCCGATGCCGGGTACGACGTGACCCGACTGGCGTTCGTGCTGGCCGATCTGCCGATCGAGGTGGTGGGCAGGATCCGGTCTGATCGCGTGATGCTGCGGCCCGCACCGCCCCGGACACCCGGCACGAACGGGCGCCCACGCAAACACGGCGGCATGTTCACCTTGGCCGACCCCGCCAGTTGGCACACCCCCGACCACACCACCCACACCGACACCACCCGCTACGGACACGCCCAAACCCAGGCCTGGGACCGGCTCCACCCGCGCCTGACCCACCGCGGCCCCTGGCTCGACCACGAGGGTGAGCTGCCGCTGGTCGAGGGCACCGTGATCCGCCTGCAGGTCGAGTATCTGCCCGGCGACCGCGACCCCAAACCGGTCTGGCTGTGGTCTTCGGTCACCGCCGCCAACGCCGAGCTGATTGACTTGCTCTGGCAAGTGTTCCTGCGCCGATTCGATCTCGAACACACCTTCCGACTGTTCAAGCAGACTCTTGGGTGGACCCGCCCGAAACTGCGCGCACCTCAGTCAGCCGACCGCTGGACCTGGCTGATCCTGACTGTCCACACCCAACTACGACTGGCCCGCCCTATCGTCGAGGACTGCCGCCGCCCATGGGAGAAACGAGTCACCGAGCCCCGCCGGTTGACTCCTGCCCGGGTCCGCCGCGGGTTTCGCAACCTCCACACGACGACCACCCACCCGGCAGCCGCACCGAAACCCTCCCGACCCGGACCCGGACGCCCACTCGGCTCAACCAACCCCCACCCAGCAACCCGTTACGAGGTCGGCAAAACCGTCAAACGCGACCTCACCCTCGAACAACACCGCAATCACACCGGTTAAACAACAAGCTGAGATGGCGAGTACGTGTTTTCCTGCCTCGAGTCGCTGTTCGGGTCCCAGTTCGGCGAGTACGTCAGCCGCTTTGAGCCGAGAGCCACGATCAATTCGTCGGTCTTCGATGATCGATGTCAGAGCGGCGACGGCCTCGACTAGCTGTTGTGGTCCCAGTGAGGCCATGCCAATAGCGGCGTCGCGTAGTCCTGTTGGGTTGTCGGTGTGGTTGGCCAGGATTTTCCGGAACACGTCGGCGCAGCGGTCGTGGAACTCGACCCCAATCTCCACCAGACCAGTGGCCACGTCGACGCGGTCGGAATCCGGGAGCCAGGAGTCTGCAGCCATGTTGGTCAGCACCTCGATGGCGTAACGTCGCGGTTCGCCGTCGAAACCGGCGAGGACGACGCCAGCGGTGCGGCAGTCCGCGCCGGTGGCGTCAGGGTGCGTCAGGACTGCCAGCAACCCGCGGACCGCCGCCTCCTGTTCTTCACTTCCGCGGTCGGACAAGGCTTCCGCGGCCGACAACCGGTGCCGGACCGGGATCGTCGCGTCGTCCACCACGGCTTTCAGCAACGCGACGGCCTCCGGTTCGCTGGGACCGCGCAGTCTGGTCGACAACGCGGTGGCGGCCTCCACCCGGGAGTCCCACGGGGCATCCTCATCCCGCATCAAACTCGCCAGCCAGTCGGCGATCCCCGGATGGTGCGCTGTCCGGCTCGCCTGCTCGAGGATCTCATTGCTGAAGTACTGCGTTGTCATCGCCCACTCGCGGACGGTCGCCAGGAACGCGTCGACCACCTCGGCGCAGGCGGGTGCGTGAGCCGCCAGCAGGCGTGCGGCCAACAGGTGCTGCTCCGCGCCACCGGCGTGCAGCCACTCGACCAGGCGGTCCGCCTGCGCCGGGTGCAGCCGGGTGTAGTGCAAGAGCACGGCACGTGCGTGCCCGCCGCGTTCCTCGGCGTGCGCGGCGTGCAGGCGACTGGCAAAATCGCGGTGCTCGGCGTCGAAGACCTCGGGGAGCAGCCGTGCTTCCGCCGTCGCCGCGAGGTGTTCGGCGAAGGTGTGGTGGAGGAAGGTCAGGTCCGGGCCACGCGGTGTCAGCGGGCCGACCCTGGTGAGGTGCGTGACCAGCTCCTCCTCCCAGTCCCCGGTCAGGTTCGGCAGCCGCTCCCTCGTCCAGTCCCGCGCCGCGGCGACGAGTGACGTGTCGTGGTCCACACACACCCGCCCGAGGTGCTGGAGCAGTTCGTCGCGGATCTGGTCGAACGGGCTGGGAGGCACCTCGTGCGCGGTGCGCAGGTACTTCAGGTACGTCTCGTACAACTCGTACTGGTTGTCCGGGAGGGGACGTGGGCCCTGCTTCTCGAAGATGATCGCGGCGATGTTCGCCAGCAGCGGGACCCGCACCAGCTCGTCCAGGTGAGCCGCCCGTATCTGGCGCACGAAGCGGTGACCGATGTCGGTGTCTTCGAACCACCTGTTCGCGAAGAGGCGCAATGCCTTCTCGTCGAACGGCTGCAGCTCGTACCGGATGGCACCGACCCGTTGCAGCGGCGCGAGCGCCGCACCCTCGATCGGCCTAGTGGTGAGCACGAAGCGGTACGGCGAGTCGTCCTTCCCCGCCATCGTGGCCAGCGCCGTCACCAGGCGGTCCCGGTCCGTCCCGTTCGCGATCTCGTCAAGGCCGTCGACCAGCAGCAGCCACCTACAGCCCGCCACGCACGCGCGGAAAATCCGTGCCGCAGGCGGCGGAGTGAGCAGCATGCGATTGTACTCCGCGGCAGCGCTGCGCGCGAGCGCCTCCGGGAACGACAACTCCAGGTGCGCCGCCAGCTCCCGGGCCGGCAGCCGCAGCGGTATCACCGGTTCAGCGAGTGGGACAGCGACCGGATCGGGGGTCGGCCGGAGCGCGTGCTCGGCGACGCGAGCCGCCAGCCGCAACGACAGCGTCGACTTGCCCTGCCCTGGGCCGCCGGTGACGAGCAGGTTGTCGTCCCCATTCAAGGCCTCGGTCACCGTCCGCGTCGGCGGGCGCACGGTCACCCGCACCACCGGCTCCTTCGGCGCGTCCACCAGCTGCCCCCGCCTGTCAAGGATCGGCGTGGGACGGTTCTGCTCGGTCAGCGGCTCCTCGATGCCGCTGCCGAGGTCCTGACGCACGTAGACCTCGTCTAGCAAAGGCCTGCGAGCGCCGGGGAGTCGGTAGGGCAACTCCGTGGCCGCGTCGATCTGAGCCTGCAGTAACGACCGCACCTCGGCCGGCAGCTCTCCCATCTCCTGCCAGCTGACTGGCCGCGCACACGGGGCCGGCAGTGGGGCATCGTCGACGCGGGGCGAAACGCTAACGTGCACGCCGCCGTAAATCGTCTCGGCCTGGACGGCGGCACCGTGGACCGTACCGGTGAACCGGTTCGTGGCGTCCTCTTCCACCCACCAAGGCTAACCCGCGCACCCCGCCGATGGATGGCAAGACTCGGACTGGCACGTCAGCGTGCCGATCGCGTCACCATCTCCAAGATCGGTTCATGCGATTCCGGCAGCGACGTAGATGTACCAGCCATGGTGGCCGGCACTGATCGCGGCCGGCTCTCGCGGCCGGAGCGCGTTCACCGGTCCCGTTCTCGGCTCAGTCAGCCAAACCGTGCTCCACCACGCGACATGCCCGATCGCCGCAGTTCGAACCCGAATGAACAAACTACCCGCTGCGACGGCGGGCGCGCTGCAGGACCTCTTCTTCGGTGCAGGCGCTTGACGGGTGGTGGCTCAGACACATCGGCACCTGGATCTTGCCCATTTTCATGCCCTCGGTCGCGCCGTAGAACCGGCCGGCGGGCAGGCGGGAGATGTCGTCGACGCGGCCGCCCTTGGCACGCGCCAGCTCCGTGGCGGCCTGGATCTGGACCGACGCGTTGAGCAGGCCGATGAACTGGGTCGCGGCGTTGTCGGTGACCATGTTGTGCAGCGCCTTCGGCGCCTGAGTCGCGTACACCATGCCGAGTCCGTACTTGCGCGCCTGGGTGGCCAGTTTGAGCGTGCTCTCGGTGGACGCCGTGGTGCCTCGTGATGGCACGAACGTCTGTGCCTCGTCGAGCACCAGGAGCCCGCCTAGTGCCTCGTCAATGTTGGTTGGTGCGGTAATTGATCTTTCTGGTGGGTGTTGTCCATCCTGGTGCCGAACCTGGCAGCGGGACTGGAAGGGACGGGTTGTGGCTCGACCACCGGAGGTGTTCGTGCGGGCGTTGACACTGGCTGAGGGGCAGCGGTTGCAGCGGATCAATCGGACCGCGAAGGATCGGGTGCGGTTGCGGCGGGCGATGATCGTGTTGGCCTCGGCGCAAGGCTGGCCGGTGCCTGATATCGCGGACCTGGCTCAGGTGTCAAGCCCCGGGTTTGGTGGAGACTGGATTATCTGGGTTCCAGGGATGCGGTGACTGGGTGGGTCATCGCATGGAGCGCCTCGTACTCGGCGGGCGGGACGTGTCGAGCTCGCCGTGCAGACGCCGGTTGTTGTACCAGTCGATGTACTCGACGGTTGCGAGTTCCAGATCGTCGAGGCCGCGCCACGGGCCGCGATTGCGGACGAGTTCGGCCTTGTACAACGAGTTGAACGCCTCCGCCATCGCGTTGTCATAGCTGTCGCCTCGGGACCCGACCGAGGCGACCGCGTCGGCCTCGGCCAGGCGCTGGGTGTAGCGAACCGCTCGGTACTGCACTCCGCGGTCGCTGTGATGGACCAGGCCGGTCAGGTCGGCGCCGGTGGTCTGGCGGCGCCAGATCGCCATCTGCAGCGCGTCCAACGCCCGATCCGTGTAGAGACTGGTGGCGACCTGCCAGCCCACGATCATGCGGGAGAAGACATAGAGCACGAACGCCGCGTAGACCCAGCCCGCGGCGGTACGCACGTAGGTGATGTCCGCGACCCACAACTCGTTCACCCGCGTCGCCGTGAAATCACGTTCCACCAGGTCAGTCGGTCTTCCGGTCTCCGGCGCCGGCCAGGTCGTGCGAGGAGACTTGTCGCGGAGCAAGCCGCGTAACCCGGCCTTGCGCATGAGCCGCTCGACCGTGCACCGGGCCACCTCGACGTCCTGCCGGTTCAGCTCGGCCCAGACCTTCCTGGCCCCGTAAACGCTGTAGTTCGTCTCATGCACCCGTTTGATCTTCTCGGTCAGCTCCCGGTCCCGCGCCGCGCGGGCGGACTCGGGACGGGTCTTGGCGGCATAGTAGGTCGACGGTGCGATCTGGGCAGGCGTGCCCTCAAGCACCTGCAGGACCGGCTGGACACCGTGCTCCTTCCGTTGTGAGTCAACGAACTCGACCTTCATCGCGATGGACGGTCCAGCTCCGCCGCGAAGAAAGACGCCGCTGACTTCAGGATCTGGTTCGCCCGCCGCAGCTCACGCACCTCACGTTCCAACTCGGCGATCCTGGCCGCCTCTGTCGAGGTCGCCCCCGGCCGTGCCCCTTCGTCGGTCTCGGCCTGCTTCACCCACGTCCGCAACGCCTCCGGATGCACACCGAGTTGGTCAGCGATCCGCTTGATCGCCCCACCAGCCGACGCGGGGTCTCGCCTGGCCTCAACCGCCAAACGCGTCGCCCGCTCACGCAACTCATCCGGATACTTCCGTGGTGCCGCCATAACAGTCGATCCTCCGGGTGTTCGATGTCTCCATCAAACCCGGGGCGGGACAGTTCACGCCTTCGGTGCGTCCGTTGTGGTGATGGAGGGTGATGGCGGCGGTGATGGCGTCGATGTCCTGGGCGATGCCTCGGACGAACGAGTGCACGTGGGGTAGGTCCGTCTCATGTGTGGCGGCGGTCCATTCCGCCAATCGTGCCGGGTTGTCCTTGCGAGGAGCGAGCAAGGCGGTCTCCAGCGACCACGCGAACACCTCCGGCTGACGCGCCACCGGCCTCACCTCCGCGGCCAGCTTCGCGATCACCGGTCCGGATGTCCACCCGAGACGATGACAACGTCAACGTTTCTCGATATGGCTGTAGCCTGTGAGTGATGATCGGCAACAACGGTGACGAGACGCCTTTCGACAGGGTGTCTTGGGGCCTGGCTCTCGGCGAGGAGACGTTCGTGCGGCTGCCAGACGTTAGGGGAATGCCGCGGGCGCCGGAAGGAGCGGCTCGAGCGACTCCCACAGCCGGTCGGTCAGCACCTCCTCACGCACACCAAGATTCTGGAAAGGCCCGCTGCTGGCGCAAGACGACACGCCGACTCATTCTGAACCGACTTCTTAGGCACACCTTTTGATCAACTCCTGGCAGTCACCTAGTCGTGAAGCAACCCCCGGTGTCTGGTACTCGTCCAAGCACCATGACCCAATCTCCATCGCCCAGCTCTCATGGTGGATCGCACGACCCAGACACCGGTCTCGAACTGGAGCCCAAGAAGCCGAACAAGATCAAGTCGTCTCTGCACACGTTACCTCCAGTCATTGCGATCTTGGCCGATACGGGGGCAGCTGTCTTCTATGTGCTCGGTGTAACATCGCTGGGCGACAAGCCCAAGGCTCTGATCGGTTTGGGAGTGGTCGGCGCACTTGTTTCGCTTGCGTATCTGATCGCAGCGGAGAAGAGAATCTACTGGCTTGGCACTACGGCGCTCGGTCTCGGGCTGGGTTTGATCTGTTTGGGCATAGTTTCTGAGAGTTCCGCCGGCTCGGCGGGGTTTCAATCTTCAATTCAGTCGTCGCTGCCCTCTTCGACGGCGACATCTGGCGAGCGCGGAAGACATATCACCAGTCCGACCGAAAATGCGCTCGTCGGTAAGTGTGTTCGGATCGAAGGTGTGGGCAAGCCTGCGGCAGGATACCGATTTCGAATCGGTGTTTTCGCGGATCCTGAGAAAATTTGGGTAATTCGGCAGACTGTGCCAGCTACTGACCCGGGTTACGACTGGTATGCGTGGCCGGTGTATGTCGGCGACGACGACGACTTTGGAGCTCAGTTCACAATTGTTGTTTATGAAGTTCCCGACAGCCGCCTTGCCCAGTATGACGATAATAGTTTCAAGGGTGCGCCGCATAGCGAGCAGGCGCTCTATAATGACGGCGTGCGTATGGTGCACTCAGTGCAGGTCAAGCGCAAAGACGTCGGTGACAACTCGTGCTCAAGCCGGACGAGAGGCGACAATATGACGACCTCGATGAATAGGCCCACGAGTTAGCGCAATGGCGGCGAGGTGAGACCTCCGGCACTTCCCGTAATAATCGTGTCTTGTCGCAGAACTGACGGTGGTGCGCGCCGACGAACTCGGCGGCCTCGCCGTCCTCGCCGCGTCGGTCGGGCGGGGAGCAGACGGGTGGCCGACGTCCTCGCGCTGGAGCGGCTAGGTCCGCCACGCCGTGGGTGCTCGGCACGCTGGTCACCTTCGTGTCGAGCTCGCCCTCCGCCGCCCACCTGCATTCCCAGCCACCGCGCCCGGGTCTGCCGTGGGCCGGGTGCACTTGCTGACCGCTGATGTCCTCGCGCTTGGCCGGATCAGGACGGCAGACACTGAATTGGGGTGGGCTGGTCGCGGCCACCGGCAGCACACTGCTGAAGCTGGGTCGGGCGCCGCCCGGCTGCTTGGTGATATCGGTGATGTCGGCCGGTGCGCCGACAAGTGCTTCCGGCAAGCCAAGAACGACGATCACTACCAGCTCCGATCCCGGCGGGCCCGGTATGCCTAGGACCGCCGTTCGCGCGACGCACGCAGATAACCCATGACCAGGGATTCCAGGTCGGGTTCGGTGCCCGCCCAGCCTTCCGGCGTCGGACTCGCCTCCCGCAGCAGCAGGGTGGACTGGCGCTCGGTGCGGGTCGCGCTGATCAGAGTTCCCCCCACGGAGGACTCGTCCGCGGCCGGACCGACCAGGATCCGGTGCCGCGCGAGGACATCCTCGATGTCGCCGTTGAGCCGAACCCGGCCCTCGTCGATCAGCAAAATGTGGTCGCACACCTCACGCAGGTCGCTGAGCAGATGCGAGGACATCACCACGGTGGTCCCGCGGTCGGCGACCTCGGTCATGATGATCCGCAGCGTCTCGTCGCGGGCCAGCAGATCCAGGTCGGACAGCGGTTCGTCCAGGAGTAGCAGCCGGGGCAGCCGCCCCAGCGCCATCGCGATGGCCACCTGGGTCAGGACGCCCGCGGACAGGGTGCCGACCTTCGCGTCGTAGTCCACGCCCCCCAGCAGCCCGAGCACCTCGTGCACCCGGTCGGTGGACCAGCGGTCGTTCATGGCCGCGCAGGCGCGCACCTGTTCGTGCATCGTGAGTTCGCGGTAGAGCGGCCGGCTTTGCGTCAGGACGAGACGTCCGGGTGGGTCCGCCCCCGTACGGGGGTGTCGAAGACCCTCAGGTCGCCGGTGGTCGGGCGGCTGAGGCCTGCGACCATGCGCAGCAGGGTGCTCTTGCCCGCGCCGTTCGGGCCGATCAGCGCGACGACCTTGCCTTCGGGAATGGCGAAATCGCACTCGTGGACGGCCCAGCGGGTGCGGTATCGCTTGCCCAGGGCGGTGGCGGTCAGAGGGTTCATGATCGTTCCTCGGCGGGATAGTGCTCGTCGCGGACCGCGGTGTACAGGGGGTCGCGGCCTACTGTTCGGGCAGGACTGAGGTGGCCCGTCGTGGCCCTGAGGGTCGGATCAGCGGAGGTCAGGGGGAACCCTGATGGCACGGCGTCTGATCGCGGGCACGCTGAGGTTGTACAGGGAAATCCGCAGTTCGAGGAGAGTCATGAGCGAGTCCGAGCCCGAGTACGCCCGTTCCGCGGTCGACTCGGTGGTCGACGCCGTGCGGGGGCTGGTCAGCGGGGGCGTCAACCGTCGGGTGGTTGTGCGGGACAGCAAGGACGATGTGGTGTTGGAGGTGCCGGTGGCTCTTGGGGTCGTGGCCGCGTTGGCCGCTCCGGTGGCCACGACGATTGGTGCCGGTGTCGCGTTGGTGGGTAAGTGCGAGATCAAGCTCGAGGACCGTCGCAGGCCGGGTGCCCAGCCGGCGACGACGGTCGACGGCGAGCAGGTCTAGGCGCAATGCCACTCATTTAGCTCGTCCTGGCTGGTCGTGGACGGTGATCTGGCTTCGACGGCGGTGTGATCGTGACTGCCGTGCGGGGTGGCCGGCTGTGCCGGTGGCGCTGTCGGTGGTGGGGTCGCTTGACGGGAAAGTTGCTCATTTTCCGTTTGACTACTCGGGGATAGCTGCGATTCCGTCGTTCCACGTTGACTTCATCGACGACCTCGTCAAGGAGAAGCTTGTAGTGATCGTCATGCCTGGTCAGGGGGAAAAGATCCCGGTATCCATATTCTGGACCGGATGACGCGAACGGTGTTCTTGTGGGATATCCGGTCGGGATCGAGCTTTGCTTGATCAGCGGCGTCGGTGGTGACACGCATGGTGGCGTAGTGGACAGCAAGATGTGCCCAGAACTCTTGCCGAACACCGTCCGGTGACTTGGATCGAAAGATCCGATCGGCGTTGAGTTGCACACTCTTGATCTGCTTGAGAAACCCTTCGATATCCCACCGCTCGTGGTAAAGGATCGCGAGGTCTTTCGCCGACGCCCGCGCTGGATCCAGGATCGTGGTCACGAGTCGATACAGCTCGTCTTTACCATCCTGCACATCGGGCAGCCGGTATTCGATGACACGCACCCGAAAAGACACCATACCGGATTTCTTGGGTGGATAACCTCCGTGATGTAGGAGCTATCAGTCAGACCCTCCACCGGGCGCAGGATGAGGTTCGACGGCACCCGCCACAGCAGGTCAGCACCCGTGTCCACCGCTCCACGCCAGCGGTGGAACGAGTAGACACCACGATCAGCCAGCACCAACATCCCCGGACGAAGAGCCGAGAACATCTCCTCGATCAGCTTGGTTTCCGACACCGTGTACGGTTCCAGTCGAGCGTCGAACACCGCATGCGTTCCCAGCTCAACCAAACACGCTGCCCGCACCTGCGGATAAGCACTCTTCTTCTCACCCCGACTCGAGCCTGGCCGACCGAACTCCTCGTCGTTTTCCTCGGTGTCCGGCACCGTGAACGTAGTGCCGTCAAAAGCGACCAGTCGCCAATCCCGATACCAGGCGCCTTGTGTCTCGGGAGTCGCTACCGGTCGTAGCACCTGACGAACGATCGTTTCCACCGGATCAGCACCCAACCGCCGACGGGCCGTCCCAATCGCCCCCGCAGTCGGCACCGGCCGACCATTCACGCCTCGACCGAAGGCTTGCAGGAGAATCTTCGCCGTCGACCGATACGACTCCTGCGGAAACAAACACAAAGCGAGAACCAGATAGAACACCAACCGAGCCGGCAACGCCCGCGTCCGCTGCTCCCGCCGCCAAAACTGATCGATCACACGATCAACCAACTCGACCGGAAACGTCCGCGCCAACACACCCACCGCCGCCCGATCCGCCAAGCTCGGACCAGCACCCGCGCCCACTTCAAGATCCACAAGCCGCAGGCTACCGGCCGCGTCGAACGTTAAGTGAGTGGCATTGGGTCTAGGCGGGTAGCCGCGGCTGGCGCCGTCGTCCCTGGTGACGACGGCGCCGCGCGGCGAGCACCGGGATACGGAACAGGACCGTCGCCCCCGCGGGACGGTTCTTTCCCATCCTTGTGGTGTCTCCGGCGGGAGTACCAAAGGATGGGAACAGGGCTGACCAGTGGTTTCTCAGCGGCAGTCTGGTGATCGAGTCATCTTTTGGGGTGTCTTCGCCTGAGTAGTGCCGTGTGGGGCGGTGCCCAGGCAGTCCCGCCCCACACCCAGGTCCGGACGTTTGCTGCGATCCGTCATCATGCGGTGTCGCGGCGAAGGCGGGCAGCGGTGCGGATGAGCGACCGCGCGGAAGTGTTGCGCCAAGGTTCCGGCAGCCAGCGGTCGATGGTGCGGCGTGCGTTCCGGCACTGCCACCACAACACAGGCGAGACGAGGAACAGTCGCTGATCCAGAGGGGTGTGCAGTCGCGTAAGAAGGCGACCGCGCAGCAACTCTGCGATCTTGTTGGTGAGGCCCGGGTACTGGGCTTCAACCTGTGCGAGGAAGCCCCGTACGTCTGGGGTGTCGCCTTGGCGCAGGCAGGACTCCAGGGTGTGGAAGTAGTTGCGGATGAATCGGTTCAGTGGGAAGGTTCGGGCGATCGCGCGGATCTCAGCGTCAGGGTTGCCCGCGAGGTCGAGGTAGGTCATAGCCATACGAACGACACGACGCCCGACTGTTCCCACACGCCAGCAACTCGCGTAGGAACTCGCTGACCGGTCCGATCGCCGCACCGGCCCCGTCGAGCACGACCCACGGCAAGGTTGGATCACCGGTCGGCTTGACGGTGCCCGTCCTCGCGACGACAAGCCCGGCCACCTGCCGGACGGGCGTCTGCTCGAGTTCCATCGGTCTCCGTTCTCACGATCACACTTGAGGACGGAGCGTTCTCGGCTACGCCGTCAACACCCGGGACGACACGCCGTTAGTGCGATCAATGGGTCGGTGCACCGCCTTGCCGGAAAACGACAACTGGAAGGTAAACAGGAAACAGGTCACCAGAACTCCGCGCAGGCGGACGGCCACCTCGCCGAAGTCGACTTCGGCGTCCGCGCCCGGCCGGTGGGTTTGCGAGATGAACACCTCGGCCGGCTCCCGGCCCGCCTCGCGCCGAACCTCAGCGCGGCGCCAACCTACGTAGCCCGACACCGTCGCATACGAGATGCCTTCCATCTCGTGCTCAGCGACCAGGCGATCGAAGATCCGCTTCGCGGTGTGCCGCTGCTTGCGCGGAGCGTCCAGATCCGCCCACAGCATCGCGTCGATCGCCGGCTTGAACGGATCCAACCGAGACTTCCGCGGCGGCTGTTTCTTCCGCGGACTCGGAAACGCCGAGGTCAGCGCTTCGCGCACCGTCCGTCGATGCACCCCGTACTTGCGCGCCAGAGCCCGAACCGACAGACCCTCGACCCTCGAGTCCCGCCGGATCGCCGCGAACAACTCGACCTTGCTCCGTTGCACGCTGCGCCTCCACGGTCAGCAGCGACGGCATCCTCCTCCGATGACCTTGGTGCGGCCAGAACTTCCTGGAACCAACTCCACGATCAAGCCCATGGAGCCAAACCACATCCCTAAGCGGGGCCAGAACTCACCCTTCAAACCAGTGCCCTCGACCGCGTCGGCGGCCCATTCAGCGATCGCGGCGAACGAATGCGCACCGGAGACCACCGCACACACCGACACGAACAGGATCGCGGAGAACCGATGCCGCACACCCCGCTTCTTGCGCGGATCCGGCACCGACTCCAACACCTCCAGCAAGCCGCCGCGCGCTTCCGGTGTCACCCCGCCACACAGCGGGGCCAGTTGGTGGGACAGCAGAGCGATGGGAGACGATGACACTGCAGGCACGGCGAGGCTCCGAAAGTCACGATGGCGTAGGAACCTTCATGATCAACGGTCCCGCCGTGCCTGCTCCGAACCCACCCGGACCTTCGGTGTGTCGCAACAAAACAGCAGGTCAAGCCACAGATATACGGCTTTGCCTCAGCCCTGGTAGCGGAAGCGTCTCGGATGCACCGGGATCGCCGGTTCCAAGGCACCCTGCACCGAGCATCAGCCCTGAAAGCCCACCACCGAGCACACCAGCCCCCACCGCTGAACCCACCTTCACCATCCCACGATCCCGAGAACCTACCCGAGACCGCTGATGCCGTAGCTGGAATCTCCCACACGATCGATACCGAGGTGAACCGCGTCGTCGACACCCTGCGCACCCATGTCTCGGCCACCACAGGACAAGCGTCGCAGACCATTCGCACCAGCCTTACCCAGACCGGGAACCTGCTCACCTCCATCCTGAACACCAAGCAGTCACTAGCAATCGCCGCACTCGATACCACACTGCAACTACCTCTTGAACCAGCACACCAACCAGCTGAGCCAACTCCACTCGAGTCACGCTCCCCATAGGCGGCGCTGAGACGCCACGACTGCCACGCCAATGTAGTAGCCAATCTCTGCCCTTGAGCCAACGCGGCGCTGGGAAGCGCTGTGATCGACGCAGATCGGGGGTCGAAGGGTGAGCATGAGCGCCGTTCACCATGCTGGATGGCCTCGATCGCTGCGACGGCGTCGGTCTCGGACAGCCTGACGTCCAGACTGCCATCGGCGGGACCCTGCAGAGGTGTGAGTGGCTAGTACTATCTTCCCGGAAGGCGCTGACACAGCGCGCAACTATTCGAGGTCGAGTGTTGAGGGTTCCTCGTGGCGGCCTATCTGATTCAGCCATCGGCGTAGCTCTCCCAATGCACGCTGATAGGCCGGTCCGTACAATTCCGGGGCTCGCTCTGCGCAGGCTCTCCACACGCTCACCAGTTCGTGGTGCGCGCGGATCGCGCTATCAGTATCATCCAGTTCTCGCAGGTTGAGCACGAGGTTGTGCAGCGATGCGGCCAGGTCGGGACAGTATCGGTCGGGTTCTGCTTCAGCGAGCTCGCGTCGGATCGTGAGGGCTTCTTGGCTGGTGACCAACGCCTCCTGGAGGCGGCCGGCCTCTCGTAGGTAGATCGCGAGGTTGTACAGAGACGTGGCGAGGGCCGCGCGGTATCGGTCGGGTTCTGCCTCGGCCAGCTCGCGATAGTGTTCGACGGCTACCTCGGTCTTAGCCAACGCCTCGCCCCACCGACCCATGGTTCCCAGGTTAATCGCGAGATTGAGCAGCGAGGCAGCATGGTCGGGGCGGTACCGAATGCCGCGTTCACGGATTCGTCGTCTATTGCGTAGTGTAAAAAAGAGTAGGATAGCGAAGATTAGTCCACAAATCACGTTAGTCGCGACTATGTAACCAACGGTATTGTCCTGTGAGGTAATAGCGAAATCTAGCTCAAGCAGGCCCGCAAGTATGGTTAATGTCCACAGCAGGACTCGCCAAGCCGGTGAGGTCGCCATCTTCCTGCGGACTTCGCGTGGTGTCGTGTGCAGTTCGGTGACGGGCGTCGCGTCTGATGGGTTGTTCTGCGTGAGTGGTTTCCCGCCGGTTGGTGCCGTGGTTCTGGTTTCGCGAGACTCGCGGGATCGGCCCCCAGGATCGGGTGAGTCGGTGTCGAAGGGTGCTGGAGCAGGTTGGGTGGGGGTTGGTGGTTCATCGTGCTGTGGTGACGACGGGGCGGCTGTTGCGGCGGGCTGTTCGTTCGGTGACGCAACTGCAGCGCGGCCTTCTGCCGGGGTATCGGGCGGCGTGCTGGGTCTCGTGGCGGTGGTGTATTCGGCGGATGCTGATATGTCCGTCGCCGCGGTAGGGGCTTCATTCGGGGAGGGCGTGACGCTGTCGGGTGTGCGTGCCGCGGTGGCTGTCTGATCGTCCGCAGGGGTCGGCGGTGTGGTGTGGGTTGTCGCGGAGTCTTCTGCCGTCGGCGTTGGTTGGTGGGACGGGAGGGCTGCGGGGGCGTCTTCTGCCAGTGGAGCCGCTGGCCCGGACAGGGTGCTGGCCGAGGTGACGGTTGGCTCTTCGTGTTGGGCGATTGTCGAGCTGGCGCGGCGCTTTGCCGTCGATGCCGTCGGTGTCGCTGGCGTTGGTGGGTGGGGTTGTGGGTTTGCGGGAGCACTGAGGCGTGTTGTTGGAGATGTTGTCGCAGCCGGTACCGCATCAGCAAGGGCGGTGGTCGCGGCTGCTGCGACGGTGCGACTGTCGTCGTCTTGCATGTCGGTCAGGATGGTGCGTGCGGCGAGTGCCAGGCCTGCGTGTCGGCCGTGGAGCAGGTTGGTCAGCTCCGTGACGGCTGCCGCGCGGATCGAGGCGAACGGGCTCGTGGCGGCGTCCGCGAGTTGCGACGGTAGCGGTGCGGGGGTGGTGACTGGGTAGGCGCGGCGGGCGATGTGCAGTTCGCCCTGCACGTTGAACATCCACTTGCCTGGAGTCTGGTTCGAGGTGCTGGCGCGCACCGCGTCGTAGACGTAGTCATATAGCTCGTCCAGCGCGACTATGCCGTCTTGGTCGCGGTCGGCGTCGCCGGTGGCGAGGCCGCGTACCAGCGCACCGGTGAACACTGACGGCTGTGGCGTCGTGGTGTCGACCAGCGTGCTGTCTTCGAATGCGTACTCCATGGCGCTCGAGGCGGTGATCACCGCCCGGCCTCGCCCGCCGAACTGGGTCTCGATGCCGATGCTGCCGCCGGCGCGCGAGGTGATGCCGCGTTCGAAGGCGCCCGCGTAGCAGCAGTCGAGCAGGAGCACGATCCGCCGGCAGCGGCTGCGGTTCATCCGCCGGTTTACGAAGTCAGCCGCCACCGCGGTCGCTCCCAGCCTGCGTAGCCGGGTGTTCGTGGTGGCGAAGTACAGCTCGCCTTCCTCGTCTTTTACGCCGTGGCACGAGAAATGCGCGAGCAGCAGGTCGTCTGGATGGCGGTCGGCGAAGAATTCCTCCACCGCCAGTGCGATGTCGTGCGCGGGCTGGTCGAGCAGCGTGTGGACGTCGAACCCACCGATGTCCGGGGCGCTCAGCACCGCCGCGAGGGCCTCGGCGTCGCTGCTCGGAGCTCGGAGCTGCTGCAGCTCGGGATCGGTGTAGTTGGCGCTCGCGACGATCAGCGCGCTACGTGCCCCGGCCACGTCAAGGCCGGCTCTCGTTACGTCGCAACCACTCCTCGGTCAGTCGACGCTGCTCCTTCGACGACACGCCGGTCAGTTCCAGCACGTCGCCATTCAGCTCAAGCCGGATGCTGCGCCGATGGGAACCGGCAAGCCATGACTTGACCGTATCCAACAGGGAGTCCAACAGCGGTGACCCCGCGATCGTGACAACCAACGCCCCCAACGCGGCGAGCTCGAGGCCACGAGACCCGGGCGGCGCCTCACCCCCGGCTGGGGTGGTCACGTCGACGACGTCAAGGGAAAGTAACTCCCGGCGAACCTGCAACGCGGCCTCAGCCACCTCGTCAGCATCCCCGTCCGGGCCGACACCGACCTGGAGATGGAGCTGTAGAAACCGGGCTTCCTCTACCACACAAGAACTATAACGACCAAAGCAACCCACACCTAATTAGGTTCCCCCGTGATCGTGGAACACGGCCCAGCGTCGTCGATCAACATCCACCTGGACGAAAGAATCAAGATCAACCATGTAGGAACCTTTAAGTGCAGGCGCCAAGCAGGGTGAGCTGAACGTGCTGAACGAATACACCATCGGGCGCGTTGACTGGTGCCAAAGGTCCCGGTAAGCGAGAGTCCTTTTGCCCTGTCGGGTCCGCTGTTCGGTCATCTACCATTTTGAGCTTTTCTCCGCTGTCACCTGGCCGGTAGTCGCGGTGCCGCAGCCCCATGTCGATAGCGTCGAGAACCAGGTCGTTTCCTTCGACATACTCGCGCGCTACGGAGGTTGAAAGGTTGAGGTCTGGCGGTTATGGAGGATCTGGTTCGAGGACGAGTCCGGTTTGGGTGAGGAAGCTGTTGATGAGGTCGGGGCGGTATTGGATGTGCTTGAGCCGGTTGCGCACGATGGTGGCGAGGTGGTCGATGTCGTGGGCGGCGAGGTTGCCCAGCCCGTTTTTCATGTTTGCCCATGCGCCTTCGGTGGGGTTGAGGTCGGGTGCGTAGGCGGGCAGGCGCACGATGGTGAGCCAGATCACACCGCAGGACCTCACCCAGTAGCTCACGCGCCTCTGGAGTGATGAAATCCGCGAGCTGCTGGACTTTCCACTTTCGGTTTGGAATGAACCGGTCGTTCGCCACGAACAGCAGTTCAATTACCTCTTCGAGCGCCAAGTTGAGAACGTGGTGACCAATCACCGGATCGCAACGCCGGGCCTGCCGCAACGGCATCTCACGGATATCCCAGGTAACTCGGTTGGCGAGCCTGCGGCGCTCAGCTTCGAGTAGATTTCTTTCTTGCTGGGTCTTCTGCTGAATGACTCGACCGAACGCGCCGCCGTGGTCTAGCAAGATCTCCGCCTTGCGGGAGTATACCTCGCACTTCTCACCAGCCCACGTTGTTCTAGGGTCCGCCTCATACTGGTAGATAAGCTGGTTGACGTTGACTTCCATGCGACCCCACGGGACGTCCACATAGAAGAGAAACGGAGGAACCCACTGGGGAATCTGGTCGGCAATCAATGCATAGGTGTCGCGCGGGCGA